>JAICRD010000069.1 GCA_025937535.1 Chloroflexota bacterium
GGCCTCCAGGATCGGGTCCAGGCCCTCGTGGCGGTCCACGAGCAGGGCCGACGCGTGCGGGGAGAGCTCGCGGGCGACCGCGACCTTGAAGGCGACCCGTCGCTCGAGCTCGATCGGCTCGGGCAGGTTCTCCGCGAACATCGCGCGCAGCGACTCGCGCTGGTCCATGGCCACCATGCCGAAGGCGCCCGATGGCCGGGCCAGCCGAGTCAGCGCCGCCTCGTAGGCGTCTCGAGTGAGGGTCATGCGAGGTCCTCCAGCACGACCGGTTCCACCGCCGGAGCGGTCGCGACGGCGGCATCGAGCTCGGACGCATCCGGGATCGCGCCGCGGCCGTCGAGGGCGCGGCAGCTCAGGGCAGCCGCGACGACGGCGCGTTGCAGCGCATCGGGCAGCGAGCGTCCGTCGAGGAGCGATGCCAGCAGCGCCCCGTGAAAGACGTCGCCGGCACCGAGGGTCGAGACCACCTCGACGCGCGGCGGACGCGCGCGCCACGCCGAATGGCCATCCGCGGCGATCGCCCCGTCGCCACCGAGCGTGACCGCGACCCGCGCGGCGCCCTCCCGCAGGGCTGCACCGACCGCAGCGCCGGCCCGGCGTCCTGGATATCGCTCCAGCAGTGCCGAGCGCGACGGGGCGTACAGGCCCAGCCCGCCGACCTCCAGCGCCTCGATACGGTGCCCGGCATCGACCGAGAGGCGCGACCGATCGAGCGATGCGGCCAACCCCCAGCCAACCTGATCGACATGGACCCAGCTGGCCGCGGCGCAACGCTCCCGCGCCCCATCGTCGAGCTCGTCGAGCGACGCGCCGGGCGCGTGGAGGATCGTGCGCGTATGGGCCGACCCGTCGAGCAGGATGACGCTCTCCGCCGTCCTGCCGCGGACCGTCGAAAGACCGTCGACGTCGACGCCCGAGGCCGCCAGCTCCTGGCGCACGGCCGCACCGATCTCGTCGTCCCCCACCGCCCCGATCATCGCGGCGCGATGTCCGAGCCGCGAGATCGTCACCGCCGCAGTGGCCGCGGGCCCGCCGAACGCGCGGACGATCGCATCGGCCAGCATTCGCCCATCGGCCGATGGCCAGCCGGGCAGGCTGACGATCGTATCGGCCGTGGCGAGACCGATGCAGGCGACCTCCGGGGAGCTCATCGGCATCAAGGCTAGCGCCCGGAGGGCAAGCGAGCGCTTCCGGACTCGCACGAAGCGCCATAGCGGCCGATAGACTGGGGTCCGAGTTGTCCGCCCTGACGCCCATATCAGATCATCTCCACCGCCTGGCCGACACGTGCAACGTCTATGTCGTACGAGCCGGCGACGAGGCCATCCTCATCGACTTCGGCGACGGGGATGTCCTGGACCATCGGTCCGACCCCGTCACCAGCGGGCTTCGCGCCACGTTCGTGACCCATCACCACCGAGACCAGCTCCAGGGGCTCGCTCGGGCCGTCGAAGCGGGCATCCAGGTCTGGGCGCCGCCGGTGGAGCGCGAGCTGATCGACCAGATCGACCTTCGCTGGCAGTCGAGGTCGATCGTGAACAGCTACGACACCCGCGAGGACCGCTTCTCGCTGCTGCGCTCGGTGCCCGTCACCGGAACGGTGACCGAGTACCGGCCGATGCACTGCTTCGGAATCGAGCTGCTGCCGCTTCCGACGCCCGGCCACACCATCGGCTCCGTCAGCTACCTGACCGATGTCGACGGCAGGCGCGTCGCCTTCACCGGCGACCTCATCTACGGCTCGGGAAAGGTCTGGTCGCTGGCCGCCACGATGTGGAGCTACGGCGAGCTGCCGGGCGTCGCGTCCACCATCCTGTCGCTCCTGTCGCTCAAGCAGCACGAGCCCGACCTACTGCTTCCGTCCCACGGGGAGCCGATCACCGACCCCATCCCGGCGATCGACCGCACCATCGAGGAGCTGTGGCGGATGATCGACTTCCGCGGCTCGCACGAGGACCTCGCCGACTGGATCGCGCAGCCGTACGTGGCCCTCACGCCGCACCTGCTCCACAACCGCAGCAGCCACTCGTACAGCTACGTCCTCCTCAGCGACAGCGGCAAGGCGCTGTTCATGGACTACGGCTACGACATGATCACCGGGCTGGCGGCCGGCGTCGATCGCGCGGCCCGCCGTCCATGGCTGTACACGCTGGACGCCCTCAAGCGCGACCACGGCGTGTCGAGCGTCGACGTCGTCATCCCGACCCACTACCACGACGATCACGTGGCGGGCATGAACATGCTGCGCGAGGTGGAGGGCACCCAGGTGTGGGCGGCGTCGAACTTCAGCGACGTGCTGGAGCGGCCCAACCGATACGACCTCCCCTGCCTCTGGCACGACCCGATCCCGGTCGACCGCTCCCTGCCGATCGGTGGGACGATGCGCTGGGAGGAGTACGAGCTCGCCATCCATGCGCTGCCCGGGCACACCGAGTTCGCATCGGCCATCAGCTTCGAGGTCGACAACACGCGGGTGGTGGTCACGGGCGACCAGCAGGACATGGCGTGGGGCCGCCAGCCGCGACCGGAGCGGCTCAACTACATCTACCCGGGGCGCGTCTCGCTGGGCGATTTCGTGCGCAGTGCGGAGCTGTACGCGCAGATCGATCCGCAGCTCATGATCGGCGGCCACTGGGCGCCGCGCTGGATCGCGCCGGACTACCTCGAGATGCTCGCCACACACGGCCGTGCCATGGACGACGTGCACCGCTCCCTGCTGCCGCTGGACGAGGTGGATCTCGGCCTCGAGGGCTTCGCGGCGCGCATCGAGCCATACCGCAGCGAGGTCAACGCCGGCGACGAGCTGGATCTCGAGGTCTGGGTCCGCAACCCGTTCCCGGAGGCCGGCGAGGCGGCCGTCGAGCTGATCGTGCCGGCGGGGTGGGCGGCGACGCCGACAATCCAGCGCCTGGCGCTCGACGGGCGCAGCAACACCACCGTCTCGTTCCGTCTGCGGACGGATGGCGCGCCGGTTCGCCGTGCGCGCATCGCGGCCGACGTCCGCATCGGCGACCGCCACCTCGGCCAGCACGCCGAGGCGCTGGTCACGGTCCGCTGAGCGTGGAGGTTCGCGAGCAGCCCGAGGTGGTCATCGTGGAGACCGATGCCTACCGGCTCGAGGTCTCGAGCACCCAGCCGATGGCGCGCCTGGTTCCCGCCGGCGCTGATCCGATGCGGCTGATGCTCCTCGCCGCCCTGGACACCGATGGCGGCGCGGACGGCACCCTGCGCGTCGCCCCTCCGACGGTCGAGCACGCCGACGGCGCCGCGGTCCTCACCCTCGAGACGACGAGCACCGTCTGGGACAGCAAGCAGGTCCGCCTTCGCTGCACCGATGACGAGGTGGCGTTCGAGGTCGGGGTCACGGGATCCGGTCGCCTGGCCCAGGCACGACTGCTCGGTGGCTGGTACAGCGGCAACCCACGCTGGGGCGGCGGCATCTTCCACAGCCAGTGGCCGGCACGCACGCTGTTCGACCCGTCGCCGGACGACCCGAAGCGGATCCTGCAGCCGGCCTCCGAACCGGCGACCATCGGCGTGGTGGGCGGGTCGCTGCCCGGCCGTGGTCATTGGTTCTTCACGCCGGCGCCGTTCCTTCTGGCCGGCACGCAGTCGGAGGCGGCCGATCCCGAGGGCGCGGCGCAGTGGACGACGCTCGAGCTGCGCTGCGACGTTGAGTCGGCACGCTTCACCGAGCTGCGCTACGCGCCATTTCTCGGAGGCTTCAGCATCGAGCTGGCCTACGAGGGCCAGACGCCGGTCGAGGGCAGCTTTTCGACGCCCCCGCTCGTGATCACGCCCGGCGTCGACGACCCGTACGCCGCCCTGGCCCGCCACGGCGAGCGGCTCAGGCAGCTCGGCCTCGCGCCACGGCCCCGGCGCGCTCGGCCCGACTGGTGGACGAAGCCGATCTTCTGCGGCTGGGGTGAGCAATGCCGCCAGGCGAAGCTCTCCGGTGCTCATCCCGCCAGCCTGTCGCGCCGCGAGCGCTACGACGACTGGCTCGATGTGCTGGCCTCCCACGGCGTGGAGCCCGGCACGATCATCATCGACGACAAGTGGCAGACGACCTACGGGCGCAACGAGCCCGATACGGAACGCTGGCCGGACCTTCCCGGCTGGATCGCAGGGCGCCACGCCGACGGCCAGCGCGTGCTGCTGTGGTTCAAGGCGTGGGACCCCGAAGGACTGCCGCCCGAGGCGTGCGTGACGGACGCGCTCGGCCGGCCGGTCGCCGCGGATCCGTCCAGCCCGGCCTACGAAGGGATCGTGCGCGACGCGATGCGCGCCATGCTCGGGGCCGATGGACTGGCCGCGGATGGGCTCAAGGTCGACTTCACGGCCCAGACGCCCTCCGGGCCAGGGCTGAGCCGGACCGGGCGCGAGTGGGGCGTGGCGCTCCTGCATCGGCTGCTGGCGCTGGTGTATCGGTCCGCGAAGGCGGCCAATCCCGAGGCGCTGGTGGTGACCCACACCGCGAGCCCGCTGTTCACCGACGTCGCCGACATGATCCGGCTCAACGACCTGCTCCGGCTGGACGACCCCGATCCATTCGCGGCCGCGGTGCCCCAGATGCGTCATCGCGCCCGAGTGGTCGCCTCGGTCGAGCCGGGCATGCTCATCGACACCGATGACTGGTGCATGCCATCGAAGGCGGAATGGCGTTCGTATCTGGCGGTCAAGCCGGACCTGGGCGTTCCGGCGCTGTACTACGCGACCGGCATCGACTACAGCGGCGAGGCGTTCGACGACGACGACTACGCGGCCATCCGCCATGCCTGGGCGCGATGGGGGGCACAGCGGGTGCAGCATGATTGACCGATGACAGATGAGCCGATGCGCCTGGCGCTGATCCACACCGTGGCCGGGCTCGTGCCGCGCTTCCGCGAGCTGGCGGCCGAGCTGATGCCCGAGGTCGAGACGTTCGACATCGTCGACGAGACGTTGCTGCGCGATGCGACCCGGGAGGGTCGCGTGTCGCTCGACACGGCGCGGCGACTCTTTGCGCACCTCGCGGCCGCCGAGCGCCATGGCGCCGATGCGATCCTGGTGACGTGCTCGTCGGTCGGCGGCGTGGTCGACGCGGCGCGGTCGTTCGCTGGCATTCCCCTCCTGCGCGTCGACCAGGCCATGGCCGAGCAGGCGGTCGAGCGCGGCGCGCGGATCGGCGTGCTGGCCACGCTGTGGTCGACGCTGCGGCCAACCGCCGCGCTCATCGAGCGAACCGCGCGCGAACGGGAGCGCTCGGTCGAGGTGCGCGACCGGCTGTGCGACGGCGCGTTCGAGGCGCTGCGGGAGGGCGACACCGCGCGCCACGACGAGCTCGTGCGCGAGGGGCTGCGCGAGCTCATCGGCTGGGCGGACGTGATCGTCCTGGCGCAGGCGTCCATGGCGCGCGTCGTCGACAGCCTGTCGGAGGACGAGCGGCGCACGCCGATCCTGTCGAGCCCACGGCTGGGCGTGGAGCGGATCCGCGACATCCTGTCATCGGCGTGACGACGCCTTGGCCGCAGGACCCCCTCCCCGAGCTGGCACGACGTGCCGCCGCCCGTCCGGCGGTCGTGCTGGACGACGACCCGACCGGGACGCAGACACTGCGCGACGTTTCGGTCCTCACCGCGTGGGACGCGGTGTCCATCGAGCGCCACCTGGACGACCCGGTCGTCTTCCTGTCGACGAACTCGCGCGCGCTCGACGAGGCAGGTGCGATCGCCATCACCGCCGACGCGGCTGCGCACGCGCGCCAGGCGGCGTCGATCACGTGGCGGGCGCTGAGCTTCATCTCACGCTCGGACTCGACGCTGCGAGGCCACTTCCCCGCCGAGGTCGACGTGCTCGCCGAGGCGGCCGGATTGCCCGAAGCGCGCGTGCTCCTCGCGCCCTACTTCGGCGAGGGCGGCAGGTTGACGATCGACGACGTCCATTACCTGGACCGCGACGGCACCCGCACGCCGGTGGCCGAGACGGAGTTCGCGCACGACGCGACGTTCGGCTACCGCTCCTCGAACCTGCGCGACTGGGTCGCCGAGAAGTACGCCGGGGCCGGCCGGCCGGCCCCGATGATGAGCAGCCTCACGCTGGAGGTCGTGCGCAGCGGCGGTCCCGAGGCGGTCGCCGAGGTGCTGCGCGCCCTCGCGCCGGGCGGCATCGCCATCGCGAACGCCGAGGTGGACCGTGACATCGAGGTCGTGGCGCTCGGTTCCCTGCTGGCCGAGGAGCACGATCTGCCGCTGGTGGCACGCACCGCCGCCTCGTACGTGCGGGCACGCGCCGGACGCGCGCCGGCCCCGCTGCTGACGCCGGCGGAGCTCGACACCGACGGCCCGGGCCTGATCGTGGTCGGCTCACATGTCGAGACGACGTCGCGCCAGCTCGACCATCTCCTCCAGAGCGACTCCGTCGTCGCGCACGAGCTGGCCGTCGATGCGCTGCTGGCGGGCGGGAGGACCACGGAGCAGGCCGTCAGCGGCGCGGCAGCGGCACTCGATGCAGCACTCGGAGGTGGACGCATCGGCGTGGTCTCGACGACGCGGGTGCGGTACGACGTGGGGCTGGATGGCGGGCGGGCGATCTCATCGGCGCTGGTGGAGTCCGTTCGTCGCGTCGGCACGCGCCCGGGATGGGTCGTCGCGAAGGGCGGCATCACCAGCTACGACGTCGCGACCGGTGCGCTCGGCATGCGGGAGGCGCGCGTCGCCGGTCAGCTGCTGGCCGGCGTGCCGGTCTGGATCGGCGGGGAGGGCAGCCGGTGGCCGGGCACGCCGCTCGTGGTGTTTCCCGGCAACGTTGGCAGCGTTGACGCGCTGTCCAGCGTCGTGGCGTTGCTCAGCGGACGGTGAGGGCTGGACCTCAGCTCGACGCGGCCGTGCGCCGGATCGTCGGAGCCGACGAGCTCCGCATCGAGCGCGTGGAGCGTCGCGCGCTCGAGTACGACGCATTCCTGGCCGGCCGCGAGATCGCGCGCGTCGAAGGCACCGCCCGGGTCGGGACTCGAACCGTGCCGTGGTCGTTCATCGAGAAGCGCACCGAGGGTCCGGCGGTCGCATCGGCCTACCTGTACGACAACGCCAGGCGCGAGATCGAGGCGTACCGGTCCGGCCTGCTCGACGACCTGGCGCCGGACCTCGAGGCGCCACGGCTGCTGGCGGCCGCGGAGGAGGAGAGCGACGACAGCCTGACGCTGTGGATCGAGGACCTGGAGGCGACGGCGCGGAGGCTGACGTCTCGCGACGACATCCTCACCGCGGCGCGGCACCTCGGCCAGCTTTCGGGACGCTGGCTCGGACGCGTGCCGGCGCAGGATTGGTTGTTCGACGGTTGGATCGAGCGGCACAGCCAGCCGGAGGCGATGCGAGACGCCGTGGCCCTCGTGAACGAGGCGATGGGGGTGCCGACCGTCCAGGCACGGCTCGGGCGAGGCCTTGACGAGGTGGCGACGCTGATCGCGGACCAGGGAACCTTCGCCGCGGCGCTCCGTCGCCTGCCGGTGACGCTCTGCCACCACGACGCGGTGGCCGCGAACGTCTTCCGACGCGAGACGGCCGATGGCGCGGAGACGCTCCTCATCGATTGGGAATCGGTCGGCCCCGGCCCCGCCGGCGCCGATCTGGCCTCGCTGCTCTTCGCGTCTCCGCGGCGCGGCGACTTCCCGGCCAGATTGCTCGAGACCCTCATCGACGAGGCTGCGGCCGACTATGCCGACGGCGTGCGAGAGGGCGGTGGCTCGGTCGACCCGCGCGAGCTCCGGCTCGGGCTGCACGCGAGCATCGCGCTGCGCTGGGCGCTCGCCCGCGACGTGATCGCCATCCTGGCCGGGAGCGGCACCGCCCGGCGCGGCAGTGCGCCGCGGGAGTCGGCCGATGAGGCGCTGAGCGACCTCCTCAGGCTCGTGCCGGTGCTCCTCGACTCGGCCGCTGAGGCGCGGTCGCTCATCCAGGCTGGCTGAACCAGGCGCCAGTGGTCGCAACGCCCGACAGCCCGTCGACCGTGCCCCCCGATGGCACGTATTCGAGCCCGATCGGTCCGTCATAGCCTCTGAGCGCCTCGGCGATGGCCGCCCAGTCAAGCGAGCCCGTGCCGGGCTCATGTCGACCGGGCACATCGGCGACCTGGACGTGGCCGACGTGTGGGCCAGCGCGACGGATGGCCTGGGGGACGTCGGCCACCGTCAGCCCGAGATGCCAGGTGTCGAGCTGGAGCTTCCAACCGAGTGGCGCGAGGGTGCGCAGCAGCGGCTCGGCATCGGCGAGGGTCACGAGCAGATAGCCCGGGTTCTCCGCCCGGTTCAGCAGCTCGGTCACCAGCGTCACGCCCGCATCGGCGGCACCCTGCAGCGCCCAACGAAGGTTCTCCTCCAGGCACGCGAGCTGCTCGCTCCCGCCCACGCCGTCCACGACATTGCCGGCGAGAACATTGATTGTCGGGCAGCCGACGGCGCGAGCGAGCGCCAGCGCGTCGGCAAAGCCCGCCCGCCAGTCGCCGACTCGCGATGGGTCGTTCGGCCAGCCGCGCTGGCCGGCCGCCAGGTCGCCGGCGTCCATGTTGAGCATGGCCACGCCGATGCCGGCGGCTCTCACCGCATCGGCCGTCCGCGCCGGGTCATCCGGCCAGGGGAACTCGACCTGGCTGAAGCCCGCGTCGCGCGCCGCGGCGAATCGGTCCCGCCATGGGTGCTCGGTGAACAGCCACGCGACGTTCGCCGCGAGGCGTCCCGGGCTGGTCACGGCGCGGATGCCGCGGGACGTTGCCCGGGGAGCACGTAACCCCCAGGATGGACCCCCTCGATGGCCGTCCGTTGCTCGAGGGGAGACAGGCGGCCACGCACACGGCCGATTTCAGCGCTTCTTGGCCGATAGTTGCTCCGGCGGCAACGATGCTGAGATCGCATCGTCAGCCCAGGCCGTTGCGGCGCGCGACCTCGCCGTACCAGTGCGCCGAGTCCTTCGGGATGCGCCGCTGCGTCGGGTAGTCGACGTAGGTGATGCCGAACCGCGGGCCGTAGCCCTCGGCCCACTCGAAGTTGTCGAGCATCGACCAGGCGAAATAGCCGCGCACGTCGACGCCGGCGTCGATCGCCTCCTCCAGCGCCGCGAGGTGCGTGCGCGTGAACTCGATCCGCCGCGGGTCGTGGACGCCGCCATCGGGCGCGATCTCGTCGCGCAGCGAGCAGCCGTTCTCGGTGATGAGGATGGTCGGGGCGCCATACTCGTCACGCAGCCGGATCACCAGGTCGCGCAGCACGTCGGGCGTCATCTCCCATCCGAGGTCGGACGTCGGGATGCCAGTCGTCGTCTCTGTCCGCACCACCCAGGCGAACTCGGATGCCTCGCTCGGAGCCGGCGCGCGGACGACGCGGCGCGCGTAGTAGTTCACGCCAAGAAAGTCGATCGGCTGCGCCACCCGCGCGAGATCGCCGGGCTGGATCCAATCGAGCGCGAACCGCTGGCCGAAGTAGCGGAGAAGGTCGTCCGGATAGGAGCCACGGAAGACGGGGTCGAGGTACCAGCGGTTCGTGTAGCCGTCCGACAGTACCGCGGCGCGCCGGTCCGCATCGGTCTCCGCCTGTGGGTAGGTCGGCAGGAGGTTGAGCGTGATGCCAATGGGCGCCGATGCTCCCGAGGCGCGATAGGCCTCGACCGCCATGCCGTGCGACAGGAGCAGATGGTGGGCGGTGCGGAGCTCGGCCCGCGTGTCCTTCACGCCGGGAGCGTGGATGCCGAGGCGATAC
>JAICRD010000086.1 GCA_025937535.1 Chloroflexota bacterium
CGCACCCGAACCAGCGTGACGAGATCCGGCGTCGCGCTGCCGAGGACGACCCGGCCGCCGCACAGCGCGGCGCGGCGACGCGCCACCCAGCGCGCGTCGTAGCGCGGGGTGCGGTCGGACTTGTAGCCACCGTCGTGCTCTTCGTCGACGACGATGAGGCCCGGGTCGAGCGGCGCGAACGCAGCGGTCCGCGTGCCGACAACGACCCGCGCTCGCCCGCGCATGATTCGCCACCACTCGTCGTGCCGCTCCCCCGCAGACAAACCCGAGTGAAGCACCGCCAGCTCGTCGCCGACCACGGCGCGCAGCCGATCCCCCACCTGCGGCACGAGGCTCATCTCCGGGACCAGCACGATCGCGCCGCGCCCGGCCGCGAGCGTCTCCGCGATGGCGGCCAGGTAGACGTCGGTCTTGCCCGACGCGGCCACCCCCTCGAGCAGCAGCTCGCCCCCCGGCGGCAGCGCGGCGATGGCCTCGACGGCCGCCGCCTGCTCGGGCGCGAGATCGTGACGCGCCGCGGCGGCCCGGGGTCGGTGCTGGAGCGGATCGCGCTCGAGGCTTCGCCAGCCCAGCTCGACGCGGCCGAGCGCCGCGAGCCGCCGCGCGGGAGCCAGCAGGCTTCCTGCATCGACGCCCATCAGCTCGGCGAGCTCCCCCATGCTGCGTTCCTGGCCGTCGAGCGCCTCGAGCAGGGCTCGCTGCACCGGCGCGCGCCTGGGCAGGTCGAGATCGCCGGTCAGCGGACGGACGATGCGCTCGCGGCGCTCGGACACCTCCGGCGGCCGCAGCGACCATTCGGCGCGGATCACGCCGTTGCGTCGGAGCCGCTCGATCCACGCTGTCCGGCCGCGTCGTGGAGCGCGGCGCACGAGCGTGGCGTCGGCGATGCGGCCGTCGGCGTCGGCCAGGCCGTTCAACTCCGCGGGCAGCTCATCGGGTCGCTTCACCACCCATCGGCGCAGCAGGCGGGACTCGAGGCCGGGCGGCAGCATGGCCGCGAGCGTCGTGCCGATCGGCGCGCGGTAGTAGCCGGCGATCTCCTCCGCCAGGGCCAGCAGATCCTCCGTGAGCATCGGCGCCGAGACCACCGCCTCCACCATCCTCATGTCGGCCGCCGGTTCGGCCTCGCCGGGAAGGAGATAGCCGAGCGCCAGGCGATGCCCGTACGGAACCAGCAGGAGCGACCCGGCGGACGCGTCGCCGAGCTCGGGGCCGAGCAGGTAGCTGAACGTTCGCTCCGGTCGGTCGGCGAGGGCCTCGACCGCGACGCGCACCGGCCGTGCGCTCCGGCTCATCGGCGAAGCCTAGACCCGTGGGCGACGGGGAGGGTCGCGGCGGGCCTCGGCCTGGATGATCTCCCAGATGCGCTCGGCGGCCTCCTCCGGGTGGCCCGTCTCGTTGACCACGACGTGGTCGTAGTCGCCGGCCTGGGCTATCCAGCGCTCCGCGTCGCGGCGCCGGCGTTCGAGGCTGGCCTCGGACTCCGAGCCACGACCCCGGAGCCGCTCGGTGAGATCCTCCATCGAGGGAGGCATGACGAAGATGAGCAGGGCGTCGGGCACCTGCTTCCGAACGTTGCGCGCGCCCTCCGGGCTGATCGTCAGGATCGCGTCGCGGCCGGCGGCCAGGATGCCGCGCACCTGGTCGATCGGGGTGCCGTACCAGTGCCCGTGGTTGTCGGCGTGCTCGAGCAGGCCGTCGCGCTCGATCAGCGCGCGGAACTCGGCATCGGACAGGAAGTGGTAGTGGACGCCGTCGACCTCCTCCGCGCGGCGCTCGCGGGTGGTGGCGGTGACGATCGGGACGACCTGCGGCCGGCGACGCGCCAGCTGGGCGACGATGGTGCTCTTCCCCACGCCCGACGGGCCGCTGACGACGACCAGCATCGGGTTGGGAAACGTCATGCGCTTGTCGGTCTCGGTCATTCCGCCACCTCGGCGCCGACACCCACCGGCAGCCGCGTCCCGCCCGCCATGTCCGTTGCGCTCAACGACGCCGCCAGGTCCGCCGGAAGCTCGCTCCAGGCACGCACGCGCCGCGAGTCACCGGGACGATCGAACGCGAGACGCGCCGCATGCAGGAACTGACGGCGCAGCCCCCCGGGACCCTCTCCCCCGCCGTAGCGCATGTCGCCGGCGATCGGCAGCCCGAGATACGCCAGGTGCGCCCGGATCTGGTGGGTCCGACCGGTGAGCGGGTGCAGCGCCAGCAGCGCGTAGCCGCCGCCGGCGGAGAGCTGCTCGTACTCCGTCGTCGATCCTCGGCCGCCGGCGACGACGGCCATGCGCTGGCGATCGCGTGGATCGCGGCCGATCGGCGCCTCGATGCGTCCCCGCGTCGCGGGTGGCTGGCCGCGAACGAGGGCCAGGTACTCCTTCTCGACGGTTCGGTCGCCGAACTGGCGCATGAGCGTGGCCTGGGCCGCATCGGTCTTCGCGATCACGATGAGCCCGCTGGTGTCCTTGTCGAGCCGATGCACGATGCCCGGCCGCCCGACGCCGGCGATCGAGCCGAGCGGCTCACCTCGCTCGATGGCCCGGCCGAGAAGGGCGTTGACGAGCGTACCAGTGCCGTGGCCGGCGGACGGGTGGACGACCAGGCCGGCGGGCTTGTCGACGACGAGCAGGGCATCGTCCTCGTAGGCGACGCGCAGCGGGATCGATTCCGGCTCGAGCGACTCGTCGGGCGGGGCTGACAGCTCGACGCTGATCCGCTCCCCACCGCTGAGCCGGTCGCTGGAGCGCCGGCGCGCGCCATCCACCAATGCCCGGCCGTCGCCGATGAGCCGCTGGGCGTGCGCCCGGCTGATGCCGGCGACGGCCGCCACGGCAACGTCCACCCGGCCGGCCGGTGCCGGTCCCTCGGCCGTGCGCTCCAGCGCCGCCGTCACGAGGTGGCGCCGTCGCGCTCGTCGCGGCGATCGACGAAGGTCAGGTACAGCACCAGCAGGCCGATGCCGACCACGACCGCCGAGTCGGCCACGTTGAACGTCGGAAACCTGGTATTCCCGATCCCGACGCTGACGAAGTCCACCACGTAGCCCAGCCGAAGGCGATCGGTCAGGTTCCCGAGCGTCCCGGCCAGCACGCCGCCGAGCACCACGTGGATCCACGGCCCACGCTCACGGAACGAGCGGAAGAAGTAGGCGATCATCACCAGGGCCACGATCGTGACCGGGACGAAGAGCCAGATGGCGCCGGGAAAGAGGCTGAACGCGGCGCCGGTGTTCTGCACGTGCCAGATCCGGACGAGATCGCCGATGACGTTGACGTACTCGCCGCGTTCGAGCGACGCGACGACGATGGCCTTCGAGAGCTGGTCCGCCACGTACAGCGCCGCGGCGGTGCCCGCCAGGACGAGCGCCGGCCTCAACGACGCGGCGCGTTCGGTGCTGGCCTCCACGCGCCCCACTCTAGCCGACCGACCGCGCTCAGGCGCGCGCGACCGATAGCTCGAGCTCGACCCCGTCGAGCGTTGCCGTCTCGCGCAGATCGGGATTCTCGATGGCTGCGCCCGGCGCGAGCAGCACGCTCGTGGCGAGCAGCTCGTCGGCCAGCCACTCGCGGTGTGCCGCGAGCCGATCGACGACGGCCAGCTCCGCGCCGACGGCGACGCGGACGCGATCGCTGATCTCGTAGCCGGCCGATCGGCGCAGCGCCTGGAGCCGGTGCGCGACCTCGCGCGCGAGCCCCTCGGCGGCGAGGTCGTCGTCGATGGTCGTGTCCAGCGCGACGAGCAGGTCGCCGTCCTCGGCGACCTCGTGGCCGGCACGCCCGCGCGCGGTGAGCTCGAACTCGTCCGGCTGGAGGGTGATCCCGCCGGCGGTCACCGTCCCGTCGTCGTTGAGCGTCCAATCACCCGAGCGCGCGGCGGCCATGATCGCTCCGACCGTCTTGCCGTGTCGCGGGCCGAGCACCGGCAGCAGCGGATACAGGGTCCGCTCGATCAGCTCCGATGCGTCCGGCAGCAGCTCCATGGCGCGGACGTTGAGCTCGTCGATGATCTCGCTGGTCAGCTCAGCGTCCGTCGCCGCGTCCGGGCCGAGCGCACCGCGCGCCGCGGCGGGCAGCTTGACGTGAACCGTCGGTAGCGGCTGTCGCGTCCGCACGCCGGACGCCGCGCGCGCCGCCCGACCGAGGGCGACCGTTCGCCGGGCGAGCGCCACCGCCAGATCGACCGCGGCGTCGGCGCGACCGGCCGGGGCCGGCGCATCGGTCAGGTGGACGCTGTCCGGCTGGCCGGCATCGACGCCGGCCACCAGGTTGTCCCACATCTCGTCGGCCAGGTGCGGCGTGATCGGCGCCATGAGCCGGCACAGCGTGGTGAGCACCTCGTGCAGCGTGGCGTATGCCGCTCGCTTGTCGTCGTCGAGGTCGCCCTTCCAGAAGCGACGCCGGTTCCGCCGGACGTACCAGTTCGAAAGCTCGTCGACGAACGCCTCGATCGAGCGGGTCGCTCGCTGAGCGTCATACCCGTCCAGCGCCCCGCGGACGTCGGCGATCACGCCGTCCAGGCGCGACAGGATCCATCGGTCGAGCAGCGTGCGCGCGCCCTCGACGCCATCGGTCTGGTCCGGCGTCCAGCCGTCAAGCCGTGCGTACGTGATCAGGAAGCCGTACGTGTTCCACAGCGGCAGGAAGAAGCGACGCACCACCTCGTGGCCGGGCCCGTAGCCGAAGCGCAGGTTCACCGATGGGTTGGCGGAGGCATACATCCAGCGCATGACGTCGGCGCCGATGCGCTCGGCGGCCTCGTCGAACGGGATGGAGTTGCCCTTCGACTTGTGCATCTCCTCGCCGTGCTCGTCGAGAAGCAGCGCGTAGGCGAAGAGGTTGCGGAAGGGGGCCTCGCCGGTCATGACGGTCGACTCGGTCAGGAGCGCGTAGAACCAGTTCCGGAACTGGCCCGGGAAGCTCTCGCTGACCCAGTCGGCCGGATACCACTCGCGCCAGTAGTCTCGGTCGCTGTTCCACTTCAGCGTCGCGAGCGCCACGATCCCGGCGTCCAGCCACGGGTTGCCGACGTCCGTCGTGCGCCTGGCGGTCCCGCCACACGAGGCGCACGCAATCTCGACCGCGTCGATCCAGGGCCGATGCGGCGAGTGGCCCTCGAAGTCGTCCCAGCCCGAGGCCGCCCGCTCGCGCAGCTCCTCCTTCGAGCCGATGATCTCCCAGCCGTCGCACTCGGTGCACTCCCAGATGGGCAGCGCCAGGCCGTAGTAGCGCTTCTTGCTGATCATCCAGTCGCCCATGTTCCGGAGCCAATCGAGCTCGCGCTCCTCGAGGCCGATGCCCTCCGGCAGCCAGCGCGCGCTCCGGGTCGACTCGCCGATCGGCTCGCGCAATGGGTCCATGGCGATGAACCACTCGTCGACGAGGCGGAAGATGAGCTGCGTCCCGCAGCGCCAGCAGTGGGGGTAGGAGTGCGCGTAGCTCTCCTTCGCCACGAGCTTGCCCTTGCCGTCGAGGTCGCTGACGACGTCGCGCGCCAGGTCGGAGCCGGGGTCGTCGGTGGCGCCGGCGTAGCGGCCGGTCTGCCAGCCGAAGCCCTCGCCGAACACCCCGAATTGGTCGATCGGATCGATGACCGGCAGGTCGAACTGCTTGCTGAGCGCGAAGTCCTCCTGGCCGCAGCCGGGCGCGATGTGCACGATGCCGGTGCCCTCGGCATCGGACACCTCGTCCCACGGGATGACGCGATGCGCGACACCCGCTGCGGCCGGGAGCTCGTCGAAGGGACCTTCATACTCGAGGCCGACCAGCTCGGCCCCGGGCACCTCGCGCACGACGCGCCCGTCCGGCGCGATCCGCCCCTTGGAGCCAACGCTCACCCACCACGTCCGGCCGTCGCGGCCCTCGACCAGCTGATAGGTCAGCTCGGGATGCACGGCCGCGGCGACGTTGCTCGACAGCGTCCACGGCGTCGTCGTCCAGACCAGCAGATCCTCTCCGTCGTGGCCGGCGGACGTAATCGGCAGGCGGAGCGTCACCGACAGGTGGCGGACGTCGCGGTAGCCTTCGGCCGCCTCGGCGTTGCTGATGCCGGTACCGCAGCGCGGACACCAGGGCATGACGTCGTGACCCTTGTAGACCAGCCCGCGCCGGTGGCACTCGGCCAGGAACGACCAGATCGTGTAGTTGTTCTCGTCCGAGTTCGTGTAGTAGCTGTCGTCCCAGTCCATCCAGTAGCCGAGCCGCTTGCTCTGCTCGGTGATGAGCGCCGCGAACTTGTCGACGCGCGCCTTGCATAGCTCGACGAAGCGGTCGATGCCGAACTCCTCGATCTGGCGCTTGTTGTTGAAGCCCAGCTCGCGCTCCACCTCGACCTCGATCCACAGGCCCTGGCAGTCGAAGCCGTTCTGGTAGCGCTGTCGCTCACCCAGCATCGTGTGGTAGCGCTGGTAGAGGTCCTTGTAGGTGCGGCCCCAGGCGTGGTGCACGCCCATCGGGTTGTTGGCGGTGATCGGCCCGTCGATGAAGCTGAACGTGCGCTCCGCGGCCGCATTGCGCCCGAGGTAGCGCGACATGGTGTCGCGCTCGCGCCAGCGCGCGATCACCTCGCGCTCCAGCGCGGGGACATCCAGCTTGCTCGATACCGGCCTGAACACCTTGGCTGTGCTCCACATAAAACAAGACCCGCCCCGGCAACTCCGGGACGGGATGACTCCCGCGGTACCACCCGCGCTTGACCGATGCGCCGCGCGCGCCGATCCACTTGGCTGCCTGCCTATCGGGGGCATTCCCGGGAGGCGTTACGAGCGGCCGGCGCAGGTTCGCCGCCGATGTGGCGCCTCCGGCTCGGGAGGGATGGCCGCGCCGCCGTGACCGCCTGCTCACACCGTCTCAGGCTCGCTCGTGGTTCGGTGCCGACGCCGTCGTGGCTCCGTCTTCGCCGTCTTCGATTGAGCACGGATCGTCGCAGCGCGCTCGGCCGGTGTCAATTCAGCCGAGCAGCACCCGGCCGACCAGCACGGATGCCGCCAGCCCGCCGGCGACCACGACGCCGACCAGCCGCGGCCACCATGCCAGCGCCATGATGGCGCCGACCGAGGTCGCGGGCCCGGCCAGCACGAGGCCGAGCGCCGTGAGACGCGCGATGTCCGTTCCGGGCGGCGGCATGCGCCCCGTGGCCAGGCCGATCCCCCACGCGACGCCGGCACCAACCAGCGGGAGCACGACGAGGATCGAGCTTGGACGCGGGCGGCGAACGCGGATGCGCGCGATTACGGGCCCTCCGAGCCGCGGCCGTCGGCGCTCGGTTGCCTCAGCTGGCAGCTGTGGGGCTGTTTCGCCCACGGCGGCTGGCTCACTCGGCGGCTGCGGCGAGGCGGCGGACGGCGCCTCGATGGCGACGCGCTCGGCCTCCGCCCGCTCTGCCGCCATCCGCTCCTCGAGGAGTGCGCGTTCGATGCCGGTCAACGGCGGCGGCTCGGGCTCGACGACGTCCGCAGGCGCTGGCGCCGTCGCCGTCGCCTCGGCAGCCAGCCTGGAGGCCTCTTCCTCCTGGTGTCGCTGGCGCTCGCGCGCGGCGCGCGTGAGCGCGTCGAGCAGATCCGCCTCCGCCGCGGCGGCGATCGCGAGCCGCCCCTGCTCGGTCGGCACGAGGATCGCGCTCGGTGTCGGTGCGAGACGCACGACGTGGATCTCCTCCTCGTCACGCAGGCTCGCGGCGCCGAGCTGCCACCCGAAGATGCCGGTCCGGGCGCGCAGCCGCGATGCGCTCTCGCCGCGGAAGCGCACACGGGTGACCGGCCCGGCGACCAGCGGATAGCGGCGCTCTCCGCCGACCCAGTGGACCCGGATCGCCGCCTCCTCCACGTCGAGCCGCACGCTCAGGACCCAGACCGCCCAGCCGATGCCGACGAGCGCCAGCGCCGCGCCGATCCCGGCCAGCACGGCGGCAACCGGCAGGACGTGCATGAGGACGCCGTACCCGGCGAGCGCGCCACCGGCGATGATGAACAGGACGGGCAGGATGAGGACGCGCGGGACGGATCGGGCGAGCCGGATGCGCGCGATCGGATCGGGTCGTTTCGCCATCGGATCAGGCCTTTTCCGTCACGCGATACTCGAGGTATCGGCCGGTGAGAAGCCGGGTCTGCGCATCCAGCGCCGGCAGGTTGCTGAAGAAGATGCCGACGAACGGCAGCCCGAGCCACTGCACGTAGCTGGCGATCCGCTGCACCGGTCCCCATCTCGCCGGTCGAGGCGGCACGATCCGTGACTCCACGATGACGAGGACGAAGAGTCCCACGAGGGCGATGGTGAGCATCACGCTGGCGAAGAGCGGCAGGTTCTGCCCGAGCGTCGTCTCGGCGAACGCCGGGTTGATGAGCAGTGGCACCGTCGCACCGAACATGACCACGAACGGGGCGATCGCCCAGTTGATGTGCTCGCCGAACAGGTTCATGACGCGCCAGAAGCGCGACCAGAAGCTGATCTCCGGGTGGCTCAGCGCGTTCTGGATGACGTACGGGATGTCCGTCACGCCCCACGCCCAGCGACGGGCCTGGAGATATTGCTCCGCCATCGAGCGCCAGTAGCCGCGGGCGCGTACGGCGTCGCCGTAGATCGGGATGAACAGCGGCACCGCTCGGAAGCGATCGCCGTAGCGGAAGTAGCTCTTCCAGTAGAAGCGGCTGTCCTCCGGAATGGCATCCGTGGCCCAGTAGCCGACGTCGTGGACAAGGTGCAGCGTGGTCGAGTACGAGCCGAAGCTCTGGAGCTTCTCGGGCAGCACGCTGCGCCACATCTGGAGCTGCGTCAGCACCGCCGCGAA
>JAICRD010000132.1 GCA_025937535.1 Chloroflexota bacterium
CACGATCGTCATGGCGCAGTTCGCGTTCTCCGAGACGGCAGTCATCGTTTCCGCGGGCGCGACGCTGACCTTCATGAACGAGGACAACGTCGGGCACACCGTGACGAACGGCGTCCAGGGCTTCCCCGTCGAGGATCCGGCATTCGACAAGCCGGTACAGGCGGGCGACTCGATCGAGATCACGTTCGGCCAGCCCGGCCGCTACGACGTCACCTGCGAGCCCCACCCGATCATGCAGATGACGGTGTTCGTCGAGGGCTGATCCGCCTTCGCCGAAACAACTTGCTACCATCGGGGGGCATGAACCCCCTCTACCTCGCGCTGGAGCTTGGTGCTGCCGCGTTCTTCATCATCGCCGGCTGGCTCGCGTTCAGGCGCGGCCGGCTCCCGTTCCTCGAGCTCGTCAGCGCCGCGACGTTCGGGCTGCTGCTCGAGGAGGGCGACCAGCTCATCTTCGAGACGTACCACTACTCGCCCGATTTCATGCTGACCATCGACCGGGCGCCGGTCGTCATCGGTCTGACATGGGCGGTGATCATCGCGGGCGCCATGCGCATCACCGATGCGCTCGGGGTGCGCCGCCGATACGCACCGGTGGTCGACAGCGTCCTCGCCATCATGCTCGACCTCGCCTTCGACGCGGTCGCCATTCGCATGGGCCTGTGGACGTGGCGGGACATCGGTCCGGAGATGGGCTGGTTCGGCGTGCCGGGTGGCAACTTCTACGCGTGGCTGTTCGTGACGTTCGGCTTCAGCCTCGTCACGCGGCGGCTGCGGGATGCCGCGCACGGCCGCCCGGGCCTCGAGTGGCTCCAGCTGCTCGTTCCGATCCCCGCCTTCGCAATCCTGCTGGCGAGCATCGTTCCGTTCGCGATCGTCAAACCGCTCGTCGACTCCGATCCCGGCGGTGGGCTCGCGCTCTTCGCGCTCACCCTGGCCGCGTTCGTGGTGCTCGGCGCGTGGGCGATCTGGGGACCGGACCGCATCCGCCCGAACGGTGCGGGCGTCGCCATCCTGGATCTGCGGCTGACGTTCCTGACGCGGCTCGCGATTCACCTCTTCTTCCTTGGTGCCCTCATCGCAACCGGCATCGCCGTGCGCGAGCCGATGCTCCTGGTCGTCGCGCTGGCGATGCTCGGCGTCGAGGCGCCACTGAGCGTGCTGGTGCATCGGCGCACGCGCGACTGGGAGCGGGCCACCGATCCGGCAGGGGTGCGGGCGAACGTCGCGGGCGGCGAACCCGCCGCGCTACCGTAACGGCGTGAGCGCTGACATCCGGCCCTCGCTCGATCTCGACGCCTGCGTCGAGCACCTGCGAGGGCTGATCCGCATCCCCTCCGTCAACCCGCCGGGCGGCGGACCGGACGTCGCCGCCGGCCGCGATCCGCGCGGTGGCGAGACGGCCGCAGCTCGCTACTGCGCCGAGGTGCTCTCCGGGGACGGCATCGAGGCCGAGGTCATCGAGCTGACCGAGGGCCGCGGCTCGGTCGTCGCACGGCTGCGGGCCAACGGTCCCGCCACGGACCCGCCGCTCATCCTGCTCAGCCACATCGACGTGGTGCCGGTCGACGCCGAGTCGTGGACCCGCGACCCATTCGGCGGCGAGCTCGTCGACGGCATGGTCTGGGGCCGCGGGGCGGTCGACATGAAGAACATGGTGGCCATGGAGCTCGGCGTGATGCTGGCGCTGAAGCGCTCCGGCGCCGAGCTCCGGCGCGACGTCATCTTCGCGGCCGTCGCCGACGAGGAGGCCGGTGGCGAGCACGGCGCCCGCGGCCTGGTCGAGCAGCGCCCGGAGCTGTTCCATGACGCCGATGGGCGCCCGGCCGCGGCGGCCGTCAACGAGGTCGGCGGCTACTCGATGACCATCGGTGACCATCGCTTCTACACCGTCCAGGTGGCCGAGAAGGGCATCGCCTGGACCCGAGTCAGGACCACCGGGACACCGGGCCACGGCTCGATGCCGCACCCCGACAACGCGGCCATCAAGCTCGCCAACGCCGTGGCGGCCATCGCCGCCGACCAGGCGACGCGCCCGATGCGGATCATCCCGGTCGTGGCGGACTTCCTATCCGGCATCGGCCTCGCCGATGTGGCCGAGCTGGCGGAGCGTGATCCGGAGGCCGCCTCCGCCGCCCTCGAGGCTGCCGTCGACGACCCCGTCCTGCGCCGCTCGATCGACGCCATGCTGCGCGACACGGTCACGCCGAACGTCGTGCACGCCGGCAAGAAGGTGAACGTCATCCCCGGAGCGGGCGAGGCCGAGATCGACGTCCGCACGCTGCCGGGGACCGACCAGGCCGCGCTGCTGGCCCATCTCCAGGGGGTCGTCGGCAACGATGCGACGGTCGAGTCGGTCGTGAGCCTGCCGGCCGTCGAGTGGCCGGCCGATGCCGAGATCGTCGACCTCATGCACCAGGCGCTCCGCGCGGCGGACCCGGAGGGGACCTCCGTGCCGATGATGATCACGCCCGGGACCGATGCGAAGGCGCTCGCCCAGATCGGCATCCCCTGCTACGGCTTCGCTCCGCTCCGCCTGGATCCGGACGTGCCGTTCCTATCGGTCTTTCATGGTCACGACGAGCGAATCCCGGTGAGCGCGCTGGCCTTCGGGCTGCCCGTGCTGGCCGACGTCGTCGCTCGGTACGCCACGCGCGGCTGAGCGAGCGGAATTCGGCCATTTCTGCACGCTCGGCTATACTCGCGCGACGACTCCGCCATCAGCCACGAATTGACTCAGACCACCGATGCGGGTGACGCGCCAACCGCGCGCACCGTCGCTTTCGTCTTCCCCGGCCAGGGCTCCCAGTACGTCGGCATGGGCGCCGACCTGGTCGCGCGATCCCCCGCCGCAGCGGCTGCCTTCGAGCGCGCCGATGCGGCGCTCGGCATTCCACTCTCGCGAATGATCCTGGAAGGCCCGGCGGAGGAGCTCGACCAGACGATCAACGCGCAGCCGGCCATCCTGGCCACCAGCGTCGCCTTCCTGGAGGCGATGCGCGAGGAGGCCCGCGAGGCCGGCATCGAGATCGTGCCACGCGCGCTGGCGGGACACTCCGCCGGCCAGTACGCGGCCGCGGTCGCCGCCGACGCCATCGACTACGCCGATGCCCTCCGACTCGTGCGTGAGCGCGGCCGGATCATGCAGGAGCGTGGGATCGACGGCGGCATGGGCGCCGTCATCGGCCTCTCCGACGAGCAGGTCGACGAGATCGTGGAAGCCGCGCGCGAGCACGGTGAGATCAGCGTCGCGAACGCGAACGCCCCTGGCCAGATCGTCCTCTCGGGCGTCATCCCGGCGCTCGTCTTCGCGCTCGAGATGAGCAAGACGGTCGGCGCCCGCAAGGCCGTCCGCCTCACCGTCAGCGTGGCCAGCCACTCGCCGCTCATGCGCCGCGCGCGCGACGAGTTCGGCCGCATCCTGACCAAGGTTCCCTTCCGCGATCCCAAGATCCCCATGCTTGGCAACGTCCACGCGTCGGTCATTCACACCGCCGAGGGGCTGCGGCTCGAGCTGAGTGAGCACCTCGTGCACGGCGTGCAGTGGACCGCCACGGTGCGACGCATGGCGGGCAACGGCATCACCGACTTCGTCGAGGTCGGCCCTGGCCGGGTGCTGTCGGGCCTGATCCGTCGCATCAGCCCCGAGGCCGTGACCCACGCGCTCGACATCCCCGGCGCCCGGTCGTGGATCGCGGCGCTGCGCGAGGAAAGCGCGTGACGGCACGCCGGGCAGTCGTGACCGGCCTCGGAATCGTGTCACCGGTCGGAATCGGAGCCGATGCCACCTGGGACGCGCTCGTCTCGGGCCGATCCGGCATCGATCGCATCACCCTCTTCGACACGACTCCGTTCGAGGTGGACGTGGCCGGCGAGGTCAAGGGCTTCGACGCGACGCAGTTCATGGAGCCCAAGGACGTCCGGCGGCACGACCGCAACACCCATTTCGCGGTCGCCGCCACGGGCGAGGCACTGCGCGACGCCGGCCTGCTGGGCGACGACGGGCACGTCAACGGCGATGTGGATGCGGACCGCTTCGGGATGGTCTTCGGGACCGGCATCGGCGGCATCGGCATGCTGCTGGATGGACAGAAGACGCTCGACGAGCGCGGCCCGCGACGCGTCTCGCCCTTCCTGCTGCCGCACATGCTCCCGGATTCCGCCTCCGGGCAGGTTGCGATCCAGTACGGCATCCGCGGGCCGAACATGGCGGTCGTGAGCGCCTGTGCCACCGGTGGCCATGCCGTCGGCGAGGCGATGGAGGCCATCGTCCGCGGACAGGCCGACATCATGCTCGGCGCCGGGACGGAGGCTCCGCTGGTGCCGCTCGCGTTCGCGGGGTTCGGCCAGATGCGCGCGCTGGGGACGCCGCGCGACCCGGACACCGGTGAGTACGACGCGGCGATGGCATCCCGTCCGTTCGACGCGACTCGCAACGGCTTCGTCGTGTCCGAGGGCTCGGCGGTGCTGGTCCTGGAGGAGCTGTCGCACGCGCTCGCGCGCGGAGCACGGCCGATCGCAGAGGTCATCGGCTACGGGTCATCCGCCGATGCGTTCGACATGGCCGCACCGGCCGAGCGCGGCGAGGGCAACCAGCGCGCCATGCGCGCTGCCCTGGCGCGCGCCGGCATCGGTCCGGATGGGGTCGACTACATCAACGCCCACGGCACGAGCACGCCGCTGAACGACAAGTTCGAGACGATGGCCATCCGCGACGTGTTCGGTGAACACGCGGATCGCCTGGCGGTGTCGAGCACGAAGTCGATGACCGGCCACGCCATGGGCGCTGCGGGTGCGATCGAGGCGTTCGTATGCGCCAAGGTCGTCTCGACCGGCTGCATCCCGCCCACGATCAACTACCGCCATCCCGATCCCGAGCTGACGCTCGACTACGTCCCCAATGAGGCCCGCGCCGCCGATGTGCGCGTCGCGCTGTCCAACTCGATGGGCCTGGGCGGGCACAACTCGACCGTCATCCTGCGCCGCTTCGAGGCGTAGTGCGCACGCCCCCACCGCGCGATCCGGCGCGGCGCGCCGTCGTCACCGGTCTCGGCGCGGTCACGCCGATCGGCAACGACGTCGGCACGTTCTGGACGAACCTGACCTCCGGAGTGTCGGGCGTCGCCGAGATCAGCCTGTTCGACGCCTCGGACCTCGAGGTGCGCATCGCCGCCGAGGTCAAGGGCTTCGACCCGCGCGACTGGATGGACTTCAAGCAGGCGCGCCGCATGAGCCGCTTCTCGCAGCTGGCCGTCGCGGCGGCGCGCCAGGCAATCGACGATGCCGGTCTCCAGATCGGCGATCACAACCGCGATGACGTCGCCGTCGTCATGAACACCGGCGGGGGCGGGCTCCAGGAAGTGGCCGTCGGCGAGGTCACGCTGACCACGCGCGGGCCTGATCGCGTCAGCCCCTTCATGGTGCCGATGATGTCGCCGTCCATGGCGGCCTGCCAGATCAGCATCCAGAACGGCATCCGTGGCCCGGTGATCACATCGGTCGCTGCCTGCGCATCCGGCGTGCAGGCGTTCGTCGAGGCGCAGCGCCTGATCGAGCACGGTGACGTGGATGTCGTGATCGCCGGCGGCACCGAGAGCGCGATCATGCCGGTCAGCTTCGCGGCGCTGGCCAACATGGGCGCCCTGTCGAAGCGCAACGACGAGCCCGAGCGCGCGTCGCGTCCATTCGACGCCGAGCGCGACGGATTCGTGTTCGGCGAGGCCGCCGGTGTCCTGGTGGTCGAGGCCGCCGAGCATGCCGAGGCGCGCGGCGCCACGATCCTGGCCGAGATCGCCGGCGGCGCCCTGACAGCCGACGCGTTTCACATCTCCGCACCCGAGCCCTCCGGTTACGGGGCGACGCTGGCGATGCAGCGCGCCATTCGCGACGCCCACCTCGAGGCCGAGCAGGTGGAGGTCGTCATGGCACACGGCACCTCGACCGCGCTCAACGATGC
>JAICRD010000196.1 GCA_025937535.1 Chloroflexota bacterium
AGACCCGGGCGCCCGAGGCGCGCTCGATGACGCGCGGCGTGCCGCCGACAGACCTGAACGCCCGCACCGGCGAGTTGACACCGCCCGGAAAGAGGCGCTCGGCGCGCTCCATGAGCTCGCCGGAGCGCCGCGTCGACTCACTGATCGCTGTCATCCGCGAATCCCGGTCGTGGTCCCCGGGCCGAACATCTCCAGGATCTCGCCGAGAGGACGGTGGATGCCCGTGATGATCGGTGTGTCGCGCACGGTCGCGCGTCGCGACTCCGAGGAGCGCAGCTCGCGCACGAGGTCCTGGAACGCGACCAGCTCATCGGTCTCGTAGGCGACGATGAACTCCTGGTCGTCGAGGCCGAATGAGTAGGCGAGCAGCTGGCGGACCTGTGGATAGGCGTGCCCGATCTTCATGTGCCCGCGCATCACGGCCTGCCGCTCCTCGGCGGACGAGAGGTACCACTCCGTCGACTTCGAAAACGGGTAGACCACCAGATAGCGCGACCGCTCGCCGCTGAAGAGCGACTGCTCCTGGGCCGTCGGGCGCTTCACGTACTGCGACGGGCGGGTCAGGCCGATCATGCTGATCGCCGGCGTCATCCAGCGGCCGATGCCCGCCGCCAGCAGGTCGGCTGCGGTCTCCTCGACCGCCTCGATCGAATCGGCCATGCGCCACAGCAACAGTTCGCCCTCGGCGCGCAGGCCGATGGTCGAGTAGGTGTGCTGCATGACCCGCCGCTCGGTGCGAGTGGCCGCGGCGCAGAAGGCGTCGGCATCGGCGCGTCGCTCCTCGGCAGCGAGGCGTCGCCACGCCGGGTCGAGGCGCAGCAGCCAGGCGTGGACGAAGCGCTCGTCGCTCATCGGTCCATCTCGCGCAGCCAGCCGGCAGCCTGGAGCGCGAAGTAGGTCACCACCACGCCGGCGCCGGCACGCGCGATGGCGGTCAGCGACTCGAGCGCGGCCGCGCGTCGGTCGAGCCAGCCGCGCTCGGCGGCGGCGACGATGGCGGCGTACTCGCCGCTGACCTGGTAGGCGGCGATCGGAACGGTGGTGCTGGCGCGAGCGGCAGCGACCAGGTCGAGTGCCGGCAGGGCCGGCTTGATCATGATCATGTCGGCGCCCTCGTCGAGATCGGCGCGGATCTCGCCGAGCGCCTGGCGCCCGTTGGCGGGATCCATCTGGTACGAGCGCCGATCGCCGAAGGCCGGGGCCGAGTCGGCCGCCTCGCGGAAGGGACCGTAGAAGGCCGACGCATGCTTGGCGGCGTAGGCGAGGATCGCCGTCTGCGCGAGCCCGTCTCCATCGAGTGCGGCGCGGATCGCAGCCACCTGCGCATCCATCATGGCCGACGGCGCGACCACGTCGGCACCGGCACTGGCGAGCGACACGGCCGTGCGTGCCAGCAGCGGCAAGGTCGCATCGTTGTCGACCGATGCGGCGCGGATCACGCCGCAGTGGCCGTGCAAGGTGTACTCGCACAGGCAGACGTCGGCCACGATGGCCAGATCCTCGCCGCAGGAACGCCGAAGCTCGGCGATGGCTCGCTGCACGATGCCGTCATCGGCCCACGCACCCGAGCCTTCGGCATCCTTCGTGTCCGGCAGTCCGAAGAGGAGGACGGATGTGACGCCAGCCTGGAGCAGGCGATCGGCCTCACGCGCCAGCTCGTCAACGCTCAGCCGATGCTGGCCGGGCATCGAGGCGATCGGCTCGCGGACGCCGGTCCCTGGGCGCACGAAGAGGGGCTGCATCAGCATCGACGGATGCAGCCGCGTCTCGCGCACCAGGGCGCGAAGCGAGGCCGTGCGCCGCAGGCGTCGCCCGCGGAAGGCGCCGGCGGCGGCGGTGTTCGGTTCGGTCAGCAGGGTCATCGGTCCTCTCGTGCGAAGTGGCCGGCGATGGCATCGGCCAGGCCGGATGCGGTGTGCTCGCCCGCGATGGCGGCGACGTTGAAGCCCGAGTGCCGTGCCTGCTCGGCCGCGACCGGGCCGATGCAGAACGCGGGCGTGGCGCGGGCACGCGGGCGGTCGACGGCGGCGGCCAGGCGCATCAGGCCGCGCACCGCGGATGCGCTGGTGAAGGTGATCCCGGCAAGATCGTCGTGAAGCGCGGCCCGCAGCGCGTCGCGGCTCGCGGCCGGTGCCTCGACCGTTCGGTACGCGACGACCTCCTCGACGCGGGCGCCGCGTTCGTCGAGCCTCGCCCGCAGCTCGGGACTCGCGGCATCGGCCCGGGCCAGGACGACGCGCTGTCCGTCGAGGCCGCCCAGGCCATCCGCGATGGCCGAGGTCAGGTACGTGGCCGGCACGTGGTGGACGGCGATCCCCGATGATCGGAGCGCCTCCGCCGTGGCCGGTCCGACCGCCGCGACACGCAGGTCGGGCGGGAGCCGGGTCCCCGTCGCCCGCAGCCGAGAGACGACCGAGCGAGCGCCATTGGCGCTGGTCAGGATCAGCCATGCGGCTCCGTCGAGGCCGGCGAGCATGGCGTCCACGTCGGCGATGCATCCGTACGTGTCGATCTCGATGGTCGGGATGCCGGTGCTCGCGAAGCCGCGATCTCGGAGGAGCGCGACGAGCTCGCCAGATTGCCCCGCCGGGCGAGTGACGAGGAGGCGCGGTCTCATCGGCTGACGAGCGTCCGTGCCACGGACTCCACGATGCTCTCCGGATCGGCTGCCGGGCCGCTCGCCTCGGCCCGGGCGAATTCGCCTGTCCCGTCCTCGAATGCCGCCCGCAGGCTCAGCGTTCCGTCGTTGACCTCGGCCAGCGCCCCCAACGGAGCCAGACAGCCACCGCCGATGCGGCGCAGGAGCGCGCGTTCCGCCTCGACCGCGAGGCGCGTCGGCTGGTGGTCGACGCGCGCCAGCGCGCCGCGCAGCCCGTCGTCGGAGCCGCGAACCTGGAGCGCAAGCGCCGCCTGCGCCGGGGCGGGCAGCATCAGCTCGAACGCCAGGCGCGCATGCTCGGGGACCGCGATCCCGAGCCGATCGAGGCCGGCCGCGGCCAGGATCAGCGCGTCGAACTCGCCGTCCGCCAGGCGCCGCAGGCGAGTCTCGACGTTGCCTCGAATCGGCGTTGCCACGAAGTCCGAACGACGCGCCGCGAGTTGCGCCGCTCGTCGCGGGGAGCTGGTCCCGATGCGCGCACCGAAGGGAAGCTGGTCGATCGTCGCGCCGTCACGCGTGACGAGGCAGTCGCGGGCGTCGCCCCGCTCGAGCACCGCACCGATGGCGAGCCCGTCGACCGGCGCGGTCGGCAGGTCCTTGTACGAGTGAACGACGACGTCGACCTCGCCCATGACCAGCGCCCGCTCGAGCTCTCGGGTGAACTGGCCGTCGGTCGCAACCCAGCCGGCATGCGGACGGCTCGCGCTGATCGCGTCGCCACGGGTCGAGATCGGCACCAGCTCTGCGGCGCCGTCGATCGTCCCGCTCAGCGCGTGGATGGCGATCTCGGCCTGCGCGAGCGCCAGGCGACTGTGACGCGTCCCGATCCGGAGCGTGGCGGTCGAGGTCACCCGTCGATCCCGAACAGGCGCCGCACGGTGTCCGCGTCGGCCCCACCGCGGCGCAGCTCGACGCTTGGCCCGTGCAGCAGATCGCCCACCATCGCGGCCGCCGCGGCGTCGACCGCGGCGAGCTGCTCAGGGGCGAGCTGGCCGCGACGGCGCAGGCGCTCGAGATGACGGCGCCGGACCGCATCGGCCTCGCCGTGGAGCACCGCGAGAGCGTCATGCGATCCGCGGGCATCGATCCACCTGATGAAGCGCTCGACCTCGGCGTCCAATTCGCGGCGCAGTCGGCGCTCGACCCGAGGCTCCAGCACCGGCGCCGTACCGGTGATGGCACCCAGGCGGTCGAGCGTCAGCAGCCGTTCGCCGAGGAGCGTCACGGCCTCAGGGTCCACGGCGGGCGGTGTCGAGAGGTCG
>JAICRD010000050.1 GCA_025937535.1 Chloroflexota bacterium
CAGGACGAGAAGTCGCAGCACAAGAACCGCGCCAAGGCGATGTCGGTCCTGCGCGCCCGGCTGCTCGAGGCCGAGCAGGAGCGCCAGGCCGCCGAGCGCGGCGAGGAGCGCCGCTCGCAGGTCGGCCACGGCGAGCGCTCGGAGAAGATTCGGACCTACAACTTCCCCGACGACCGGGTCACCGACCACCGCATCGGGCTCACCGTGCACAACCTGCCCGGGCTGCTGGAGGGCGACCTTGATCGGGTCATCGAGCCGCTGCTCGAGGCCGACCAGGCGCGACGGTTGGAGGACCTCGGCGACGATGTGGCCTGAGACGACTGGATTGCGATCTATCGAGCCAATTCCGCCGGAGTTTCTCGCTGCGCGCTGGTTCCGCGATCTGTCGAGACTGGGCACGCGTGAGCCGCGCCGCTGCGCGTCGTTCGTGCTGTCGTGGGCTCGATTCACCGCGGAAATGCCGCGCGAGCACGTGCTCCGGTGAATCCAGCTCGATGTATCGAGTCGCGTGGTCCCTGCACGGAACGACGCGCCGCGCGCCCTCGCTGATATCTCCTCCATGCACGGATCGCTGACGGTCGCCGATGCGCTTCGCGCCGCCACCGAGCGACTGCGGGACGCTTCGCCGACCCCGCGGCTGGATGCCGAGGTGCTGCTCGCGCACGTCATCGGCCGTGAACGGTCCTGGCTGCTGGCTCACCCCGAGGCGGACGTCGACGGCACCGCGTTCGAAGCGCTGATCGAGCGGCGGGCAATCGGCGAGCCGGTGGCCTACATCCGCGGCTTCAAGGAGTGGCACTCGCTCCGGATCCGCACCGATCCACGCGCCCTCATCCCCCGCCCGGAGACGGAGCTGCTGGCCGATGCGGCGATCGCGGAGATCCACGACCGGCTGACGAGTGGTCCCGTGGTCGCCTGGGAGGTCGCGACCGGGTCCGGCGCTGTCGCGATCGCGATCGCGCGCCAGTTCACGGATGCCGCTGCGAGCCCGGAGCTGATTGCCACGGACATCTCCGCGGACGCGCTGGCACTCGCGGCGGAGAACCTCGCCGCGCACGGGGTGGCTGGCGTCGTCACCCTGGAACGCGCCGACCTGCTCGAGCCCGCCGGCGACACGCTGCCGCGCCCCGACGTCGTCGTCGCCAACCTGCCGTACGTCGCGAGCGCGGAAGTCGACGAGCGCCGCGGATCGCTGGGATTCGAGCCTCGCGTGGCGCTCGATGGAGGCCCCGACGGGCTCGATCTCCTGCGCCGCTTCCTCACCGAGCTGCCGGAGAAGGCAGAGCGGGGGGCGACCGCGTTCCTCGAGCTGGGCGTCGGGCAGGTCGACACCATCCGGGCCCTGGCGCCGGCGGGCGCATCGGTCACGGTCGTCCCGGACCTCGCCGGGCTCGACAGGGTCGTTCGGCTCGACCTGCCAGACTGACGCTCGTGACCGACGTGCTGGCGCCGACCGCAGAGGGGATCGCGCGTGCATCGGCGTTGTTGACCGCGGGCGAAGTCGTGGCCTTCCCGACCGACACCGTCTACGGCGTCGGCGTGGCGGCGTCCCGGCGCGACCGGCTCCCGGCGTTGTTCGAGCTGAAGGCGCGCCCGCTCGACAGGCTCATCCCGATGCTCGTGGCCGACCTGTCGCAGGCTGCCGGATGGGAGGCCGATGCGCGCGCGCACGCCCTGGCGGAGGCCTTCTGGCCCGGGGCGCTCACGCTCGTCCTCGCCGGCCACGGCGGGACGCAGGCGTTTCGTGCCCCCGACCACCCGCTTGCGCTGGAGCTCATCCGCGCCGCCGGCCCGCTGCTCGCGACCAGCGCGAACCGATCGGGCGAGCCGGACACCCTGGGCGCGGACGAGGTGCTGGTCGCGTTCGCGGGTCAGCAGGACGAGCTGGCCGCGGTGCTGGACGGTGGCCGGGTCCCGGGCGGCGTCGCGTCGACCGTCGTCGATCTCTCGGTCACGCCGGCGCGCATCCTCCGCCAGGGTCCGATTGGAACCGACGAGCTCGGCACGCTCGTCGACCTGGCCCGGTGACCCTCGTCAGCCAATGACCTCGAGGTCGGGCCGAGGCCGGCCCGCCACGTCGATCGTCGGCCAGGCTGGGTCAACGGTGATGATCTCGATCCCGTCATCGGTCAGGATGATGGTGTCCTCGATCTTCGCGCCCGGCAGGGACGGATTCCATGCCAGGGCCACCGGCGTATCGAGGCGCACGGCGCTCCTGGGGGTGGCGATGACCTCGCGGCTCAGGTATCCGGTCGTCCCGCCCTGGTGGTGGTCGCGTTCCGCGCCCGCATGCCCGTTGGAGGCGTATGCCTGGACGATGGCGCCGTAGACCTCGGCCAGGGTGGCCTGCGGTCGCGACGCGGCCCAGGCGGCCCCCTCGACGGCGGCCACTGCCGCCGCATCGGCGACCTCGCGCGCCGTGGGCCGGCGGAGGAACGCGTGGCGCGTCAGGTTGGCGACGAGCCCGGAGCGGCGACCGCACATGACCATCGAGACGCGATCACCGACGGGCGCATTGGTGGGGCGTGGATGGCGGTAGCGGCTCGCGCGCGTCGCACCGGCAACCAGCACGAGCGCCGGCTCGATGCCGCGTCGCCACAGGGCGTTGGCGGCAAGCCCTGCCATCTCCTGCTCCGTCGCGGAGGGACGTGACTGGCGAAGCGTCTCCGTCATCGCCGCGGCCGTGTCCCGCCCGAGCGCTCGATAGCGGTCGATCTCCTCCGGCCGCAGGCGGCGCTTGGCAGCGACGAGCTCGGCGGGCAGGCCGACCTCGTCCTCGGCCGGTCTGTCGCTGGCGACGGCCCGCCCGCCTGCGATCTGGCGCAGGGTCGTCTCGCGCTCGTCGGGGTCTGACCACGGGAAAGGCGAGGATCTCGAGCTCGGTGGGAGCCTCCTCATCGCGCAGCCGTCGCTCTTCGATCGTGTCGGTGACGACCGCCACGGTAGTCCGGCTGACGAAGACCTCGGCCACACCGCGCTCCGTGGCGAGGAGGACGCCGTTCGAGCCGCCGCACGTGGCCCACGCGTACCAATCGTTCCCGCGCAGCCGGACCGCGTCGAGATCATTGCGGTCGAGCGCGTCTCGGATGACGTCGAGCTTCGCATGGAGCTCGGCAGTTCCGGGCTCGTTCATCATCAGCTCACGATGGCGGGTCCGCGGGGCGCCGTAAAGACGCGGATGGACGCGTACACTCGCACGCGATGCGCGTCGCCATCGGCTCCGACCACGCCGGCTTCCACCTGAAGGGGGAGCTGACCACCCTGCTGGACGAGCTGCGCGTCGAGTACCGCGACTTCGGCACCTTCGACACGCAGCCGGTGGACTACCCCGACTTCATCGCCCCCGTCGCGCGGGCGGTCGCAAAGGGCGACTACGACCGAGGCATCGTGCTCGGCGGCAGCGGCACCGGCGAGGCAATCGTGGCGAACAAGGTGCGCGGCATCCGCTGCGTGGAGGCCGCCGACCCGGTCACCGCGCGCCTCGGTCGTGAGCACAACGACGCGAACGTGCTGTCGATGGGGGCGCGAATCATCGGGACCGAGATCGCTCGCGCCTGTGTGCGGGCCTTCCTCGAGGGCGAGTTCAGCGGCGGCCGCCACGTCCCCCGCATCGAGAAGATCTCGCGCATCGAGGCCGAGGAGGCACGCGGCTGAGCCTGGCGCTCGAGCCTCGCGACCGCGAGATCCTCGCCGGCGCCCTCGGTGACGGCGCCGCCTTCGCCATGCGACTCGTCGTGCGGGCGGCGGAAATCACCGGGGCCGATGAGCTGATCGACATCAGCGGCGCGCACGTCGACTCCTGCCTCTATCACGGCGAGGCGAGCCTCGACTTCGTCGACCGCCTCGTCGAAGGTCGCGCGCGTGTCAGCGTGCCGACCACCCTCAACGTTGGTGGCGTCGATCTCCTCCACCCCGAGCTCTACCGCGGCGACCCGCGGGTCGACGTACGCAGCCGGCTCCTCATGGACCGATACCGCGCGCTCGGCGCGCGGCCGACCTTCACCTGCGCCCCGTATCAGGTGGCCGATACGCGTCCGAGCCTCGGCGAGCAGGTGGCGTGGGGTGAGTCGAATGCCATCGCCTTCTGCAACTCGGTGCTCGGGGCGCGGACGAACCGATACGGCGACTTCATCGATGTCGCGGCGGCCATCGTCGGGCGTGTCCCGTACGCCGGCCTGCACCGGACCGATGAACGCCGCGCGCGCATCGTCCTGCGCCTGGCAGACGGCGTTCCGGCTGCCCTGCGCGACAGCGACGTGCTCTTCCCGCTCTTGGGGATCGTGGTCGGCCGACGGGCCGGATCGACCGTCGCCGCCATCGAGGGCCTGCCGCCGGGACAGTCGGAGGATCGGCTGAAGGCGTTGGGCGCGGCGGCCGCGTCGTCGGGATCGGTGGCGATGTTCCACGTCGTCGGCTCGACACCGGAGGCCGCCACGTTGGTGGACGCGCTCCAGGGCCGCGAGCCCGATGCCGTCGAGGCCGTCACGCTCGCCGAGCTGCGCGCCGTCCGCGAGGAGCTCACCACGGCCGCGGGGGATGCGCTCGGTGCGGTGTCGCTCGGGACGCCACACGCATCGACGGCCGAGCTGGCCCGATACGCCACGCTGCTGAACGGACGCCGTATCAGCCCGGCGGTCCAGCTGCTCGTGTCGACCGGCCGCGACGTGCTGGCGGGGGCGACGGAGCACGCGCGGGAGCTGGAAACCGCCGGCGCCACCCTGCTCACCGACACCTGCAGCTACATCGCGCCGATCCTTCGTCCGACGCACGGCGCCGTCATGACCGACTCCGCCAAGTGGGCCTACTACGCACCGGGCAACGTCGGCGCATCGGTCATCTTCGCCTCGACGGAGGAGTGCATCGAGTCCGCCGTGGCGGGGCGCGTCGTGCAGGACGAGGCGACATGGCGCTGAGCGGCCGCGCCCTCGTCCTGGACGAGCCGCTCAGCCTGTGGGGTGGCGTCGATCCGGCGACCGGCGAGATCATCGACGCGCATCACCCGCAGCGCGGCGCCAACGTTGCCGGGCGGGTCCTCGTCATGCCGGCCGCGAGAGGCTCGTCCTCGAGCGCCTCGGTCCTGGCCGAGGCGGTTCGTGCGGGGACCGCCCCCGTCGCGATCCTCCTGGCCGAGCCGGACCTCATCCTCGCCATCGGCGCCGCGGTGGCCGAGGAGCTCTACGGCGTCCGCGTGCTGGTGCAGGTCCTCGCGGCCGAGGCGTATCGGTCCATCCAGGACGGCGCCGAGATCGACCTCAGAACGGCTTGACGATCATGAGGTAGAGGATCACGAGGAACGCACCGAGGCCGATGATCGCGATCGGAACCGGGTTCCAGGCGTCCAGGAGGCGGCGCAGCTCGTCCAGGTTTTCGACGGGGGTGACCTGCGGCGCGCGCGGGTTCGGCTGGCCGGCGGCGGCACGAATGGCGTTCACGCGGAAGGTCACCATCGGCGTCATCGCGAACGCCACGGCGAGCAGCAGGCCGAGCGAGATCCAGATCCACAGCTCGCCCCACCAGTTGCCCATGAAGCCGGCCGCGATGCCGGCCACCAGCCCGATCAGGGCCAGCCCGCCGACCAGCGGACCGAGCGTCGAGCGCGACAGGTCGAGCAGCGCCCGCACCCGCTCCGGATCGGTCTCGCCCTTCAGGCGAAAGGCGACCGCCATCGACGTGCCGTGGGCGATGAAAAAAAGCAGGATCGCCGCCGCGTGGATGAAGACGATCCAGGGGTAGAGGTCCACAGATGTCTCCTCGTCTCGGGTCGAGTTGCTGCCATCGGCCGGCGAAGGGGCGATTATCGAGCCTTTGCCCAGCCGATGAAAAGGCCGATTGGCAGCCACCGGAGTCTTCGCGCCGCAACCGGGCAGCACCTTCCGCGGAGTGTTCAAGAGTCTTGAACACTGGCAGCGTACCGTTGGCGGATTGCCGCCGGCTTACTGACCGCTTACCGCGGCGGGGACTACACTCCGCCCATGGACTTCTGGGCGCCGCTCGAGACCGAGGATCCGGAGATCTGGCAGGTCATCAAGGACGAGGAGGCGCGAACGTCGGCGCACCTCGAGCTCATTGCATCGGAGAACTATCCCTCGCTGGCCGTCCTCCAGGCCATGGGCTCCGTCCTCACCGCGAAGTACGCCGAGGGCTATCCCGGGCGCCGCTACTACGGTGGCTGCGAGGTCGTCGACGTGGCGGAGAACCTGGCGCGCGACCGTGCCAAGGAGCTCTTCGGCGCGGAGCACGTCAACGTCCAGCCGCACGCCGGCGCGCAGGCCAACATGGCCGTCTTCCACGCGCTGCTCGAGCGCGGCGACACGGTCCTGGGCCTCTCACTCGATCAGGGCGGCCACCTGACCCACGGCTCGCCGGTCAACTTCAGCGGCCAGTACTACGACTTCGTTCCCTACCACGTCGACCGCGAGACGCACCTGGTCGACATGGACGAGGTCCGCGCGCTGGCCCGCGAGCACAAGCCGCGCATGATCCTCACCGGCGCCACGGCCTACCCGCGGCTGTGGGACTTCGCCGCCTTCCGCGAGATCGCCGATGAGGTTGGCGCCCTCCTCATGTGCGACATGGCCCACTTCGCCGGGCTGGTCGCGGCCGGCGTGCACCCGTCGCCGATCCCCGACTGCGACGTCGTCACCACCACCACCCACAAGACCCTCCGAGGACCGCGCGGCGGCATGATTCTGTCGCGCGAGGTCCATGCCAAGGCCATCGACAAGAGTGTCTTCCCCGGCATCCAGGGCGGGCCGCTGATGCACGTCATCGCCGCCAAGGCGGTCTCCTTCAGGGAGGCGATGTCCCCCGAATTCCGGGCCGATCAGGAGGCGACGGTGGCGAACGCCCGCGTCCTGGCTGCCTCTCTCGCCGATGCCGGCGCCAGCATCATCTCCGGCGGCACCGACAACCACCTCATGCTGGTCGACGTCCGCCCCCTGGGCGTGAACGGCAAGGAGGCCGATGCGGCCCTCGGCGAGGTCCGCATCACGGTGAACAAGAACACCATTCCCTACGACCCCGAGAAGCCGATGATCGGCTCAGGCATCCGGGTCGGCACGCCGGCCGTCACGTCACGCGGCATGCGCGAGGCCGAGATGCGCGATATCGCTCAGCTCATCATCGACGGCATTGCCGCCCGCGGCGATGCTTCTGCGCAGGAGGACGTGCGCGGTCGCGTGGGCTCGATCACCGACCGATTCCCCGTGCCGGGCCTGCCGGCAACGCGCCCGACGGCCGACCTTCCCGCCTGACGGCTGCGGCGGCGCACCGCTGAGCGGCGCTTCGGTCGGTCAGGCGGCGGCGCTTGCGAGCTCGGCCTTGGGCTGGCGGACGTATCGGTCCAGCAGGCGTAGCTCCTGCTCGTAAACCCGGCGCAGCATGCGCGGGGCGACCATGCGCTCAACGGCACCCTGCAGTCCGCCGCTGTACCAGACGGTCTCGATGCGGACGATGCTGCCGCCGTCGATGTCGGGGTCGACGGTGAAGGTGGTGAGCATGCAGTGCGCGGGCGCCGACTCGATGAGCACGCGTCCGGGCTCCGGTTCGCCGACGCGGACGCGGTACTCGGTCGTGCGGCCGCCGAGGGTCATCTTGAACGAGTGCATCGTCCCGGCGCCGATCCCGCCCGACTCCACCGTGAAGTCGCTGAACTGTGGCGGGAGGAACTTCGGATGGTGCTCGCGGAAGTCGCGGATGTATTCGTAGACGCGGCCGGCGGGCGCGTGAATGTGCCGCTCGGCCGATGCGCTGATCTTCATGTGGCCAGTGTCCGCCGCCGGCACGCACCCCACATCGGCCGCGAGGCCTCTCGAAGCTACGTCGTTCGGCCGGCCCCTGGCGCGTAATGCGCGCCCAGGGCGCAGGTTTCGACTCAACGCCCGCGACTCGAAAATTGAGCGCAGGCGGGCACGTTAGCCGACCGCGCGGCCGAATCGGGCGCCGAGCTGAGCGTGACCCAGCGCCATCGCCGTCACATTCCCCGGATAACGTGCGCTGGCCCGCACAATTTTCAAGTCGCGAGCCGAACGCCCCCACCCGCCGATTCGCGCCTCGAAAGACCCTCGGCTATACTCCGGCCGTCCGACCGCTGTGAGTCGAACTCGAATGGCACAACTGACGCCAATGGGGCTCGTCAAGATCCTGGCCCAGGTGACCGCGATCATGGTGATCCCCATGGTGGGAGGCGCGGTCGCCGGTCTCGTGATTGACGGGATGCAGGGGACCTCGCCGCTTTACGTGCTGATCGGGCTTGCGGTCGGGACCCTGATCTCGGCCATCGGCATCTGGCTCCTCATCCGCGCGGGAGTGCGGAAGGGCTACACCGATGAGAGCCGGAAATCGTGACCGATGACGGCAACCAACGCCGCGACGGTCCGACCGGCGGGAAGCCGAACTGGGGCCTGGCCTTCGACCTCGGGTTGCGACTCGGAATATCGATACTGATCGGCCTGGGCGGTGGCCTGGTCGTCGACAACTGGCTGCACACGAGCCCGCTCTTCACCCTCATCGGGATGGTGCTGGGCATCGGTGCCGCAATGGTCACGATCTGGAACGTCGCTCGGGCGGCCATGAGGAAATGAATGCCTGAGGAAGAGGGCGGGAGCCTCATTCACGTCGCGATCGAGGCGGAGACGCTGTTCAAGATCGGGCCGCTCTCGTTCACCAACTCGATGGTCGGCGCGCTCCTGGCGTCGGTGCTCCTGCTGCTGGCCGCGTGGTACATCACCCGCCGCTCGGCGCTGGTGCCGGGTCGGCTGCAGAGCGCGCTCGAGCTGCCGGTGGAGCTGATGACGGGCATCGTCGCCGGCTCCAGCAGCCGATGGCGTGGCTACGTGGCGCTCATCCTCGGCTTCTTCCTGATGATCCTGGTCGCGAACTGGATCGGGCTGCTGCCGGGCGTCGGCACCATCGGCATCACCCATGTCGACGAGGCGGGGCACGAGGCCATGATCCCGCTCGTTCGCCCCGCCAGCGCGGACCTGAACTTCACGCTCGGCCTGGCCATCGTCTCGTTCGTCATGTTCGTGTACTGGGGCATCAAGGCCAACGGCGCCGGCGGCTACGTCAAGGAGCTCATGGGCGAGCCGCTGTACATGGCGCCGCTGATGCTTCCGATCAACCTCATCAGCGAGCTCAGTCGCCTCATCAGCCTGTCGATGCGACTCTTCGGCAACGTCTTCGCCGGCGAGGTCCTGCTGGCCACGATGATCGCGCTGGCACCGATCCTGGTGCCGGCCGTCTTCCTGGGCCTCGAGGCGCTGTTCGGCTTCGTCCAGGCGCTCGTCTTCGCGCTCTTGGCCATGACGTACATCGGCACGGCCATCGCCGAGCACCACGCCGGTGGCGACCACGCCGCCGATAACGGCCACGCGACCGACCATTCACCAGCGGCGGAGGCCGCAGCCAGCTAAGGGCATGATCCATCGCCTGCCGAACCACGAGCAGGCGTCATGTAGGAGGAAACGAACCAGTGGATTCCAATCTCGCCGCCGGACTGGCCATGGGCCTCGGCGCCATCGGCCCCGGCATCGGCCTGGGCATCGCCGTCAGCAAGGCCATGGAGGCCCTGGGGCGCAATCCCGAGGCGTCGGGCGCGATCTTCGTGCCCTACATCCTGGGCATCGCGCTGGCGGAGGCCATCGGCATCTACGCGCTCGTCGTGAGCCTGCTCCTCATCTTCGTCGCTGCCTAGTCGCGGCCGATAAGGAGCCAGCCCATGGGCGCATTCTTCGAAGCGTTCCAGGTTGACGTCTGGAAGCTCGCCTTCCAGGTGATCAACTTCCTGATCCTGCTGTACCTGCTGAACCGATTCCTGTTCAAGCCGGTGCTGGCCCGTCTCGACGAGCGCAGCAGCAAGATCAGCAAGGGCCTGGAGGACGCCGAGACCGCGGCGCGCGACCGTGAGCTCGCCCGCGCCGAGCGCGAGGCGGCCGTGACCGAGGCGCGCAAGGAGGCGTCGAACCTGATCGCGAACGCCAACAAGATCGCCACCGATACGCGCAACGAGATCCTGGCCGAGGCACGCGCCGAGGCAGAGAAGGTGACCGAGCGCGCGAGGCAGGAGATCGTGGCCGAGAAGGATCGGGCCATGGCCGAGCTGCGTGCTCAGGTCGCCGACCTGGCCCTGGCTGCGGCCGGGAAGCTGGTCCGCTCGGAGATGGACGGACCGACCCAGCGTCGCCTGGTCGAGGAATTCCTGGCCGAGTCGAAGGCGGCCAACGGCAAGGGCGCCGGGGCGCGGAACTAGCCGATGGCACGCCGAGACACCGCCGCGCGGCGCTACGCCGAGGCAGCGTTCGAGATCGGACGCTCGGAGCGCACGCTCGATACCTGGGAGCGTGACCTTCAGCGCCTGGCCGATGCGCTGGCCGACGAGGAGCTCCGCTCCCTGGTGGAGCACCCGGCCGTGCCGTACGCCGCGAAGGAGCGGGTCGTGCGGCGGGTCGTGTCGGGCGTCTCGCCGGAGGCGGTGAATCTCGTGCTGCTCATGGTCCGACGCGGTCGGCCGCGGGCGATCGCCGAGATGACGCGTCACTTCGCGTCCCTGGTCCGTCGCCACCGTGGCGTGGCGCTGGCCGAGATCCGGACCGCCCTCCCCATGGAGGACGCGCAGCGCGCGGCCGTCACCGAGCGGCTTCACGAGCTGACCGGCCAGGAGATCGAGATCAACGAGGTCGTCGACGAGTCGCTCATCGGCGGGATCACCGTCCGCATCGGCGACCGGCTCTACGACGCGAGCGTGCGCAACCGCCTCGAGCGGCTGCGGGCGCGACTGACCGCCGTCTAGGCGTTAGGAAGAAGAAGGAACACCACAGATGGCGATCAGATCCGACGAGATCACGTCGATCATCAAGAGCGAGATCAAGGGCTTCGACGCCGGCGCGGACGTGTCGGGCGTCGGGACGATCGTCGAGGTCGGCGACGGCATCGCGCAGGTCTACGGGCTGTCCGGTGCCCTGGCGCAGGAGCTGCTCGACTTCGGCAACGGCATCATGGGCATGGCCTTCAACCTCGAGGAGGAGACGGTCGGCGCCCTGATCCTGGGCGACTACACCTCCCTCAAGGAGGGCGACCAGGTCAAGACGACCGGGCGCATCGTTGAGGTGCCGGTCGGCGACGAGCTCATCGGCCGCGTGGTCAATCCCCTCGGCGAGCCGATCGACGGCAAGGGCCCCATCAACACCACCAAGACCCGGCCCATCGAGCGGATCGCCCCCGGCGTCATCGTGCGCCAGTCGGTCGACACGCCGGTCCAGACCGGCATCAAGGCCATCGACTCGATGATCCCCATCGGCCGCGGCCAGCGCGAGCTGATCATCGGCGACCGCCAGACGGGCAAGACCGCCATCGCGGTCGACACGATCATCAACCAGAAGGGCCAGGACCTGGTCTGCATCTACGTCGCCATCGGCCAGAAGCAGTCGACCGTGGCGCAGGTGGTTGCGCAGCTGGAGGAGGCCGGCGCGATGGAGCACACCATCGTCGTCTCGGCCGGTGCCTCCGACCCGGCGCCGCTCCAGTTTCTGGCGCCGTACGCCGGCGTCGCCATGGGCGAGGAGTTCCTCGACACCGGGC
>JAICRD010000148.1 GCA_025937535.1 Chloroflexota bacterium
CGATCACGTGCCGGTCCTGGATGGTGTTCGAGAGGTCCTTGATGATCCGCACCTGGCCGGACGACTCGGTGCCGGCGCCATACGAGCTGACCTCCATGAGGTCGATGCTGGTCGGCAGCTCCATGGCCCGCATCAGGTCGGCCAGGAAGATGATCGAGCCTTTCAGGACGCTGACGAGGACCGGATCGCGATCGGCGAAGTCCGACGAGATCTCAGCGCCCAGCTCCGCCACCCGATCGGTGATCGTCTGCGCGTCGAGCAGGATCTCCTCGACGTCGTCGTGCAGGCTCATCGGCCTGCCGCCGCCGACGCGGACGCCACGACCGGCCCAGGCACCGCGCTCGCCGCCGCATCCTTCGCGCTGCCGGCACCGGTGTGGGCGTAGGCGCCGTTGGCGGCGGTGACATCGGTCAGGAAGTTCAGCCGGCCGTACTTGACCATCAGCGCCCGGAAGTCACGCGCGTAGAACAGCTTCACCCTGATCTCGGGATACAGCTGGCGCAGGTAGCGCAGCTTGCGGTTCTTCTTGCGCACGAGCGATTGCTTGAGCGTCGTCAGCTCCACGTACAGGTCGATCTCCGGCAGGTAGAAGTCGGGCGCGAACGACTCGATGACCTCGCCGTCGGCGTTCCAGGAGATGGGGAAGACGTCTGGTTCGTATCGCCATGCGACACCGTAGAAGTCGAAGATCCTCGCCAGCTCCGCCTCGCTCGCGTGGGCGAAGCGTGGTGGCGGGTCAGGGGTCACGCGATCCGCCACCAGACCTCGATCGTAGCGTCCGCGCGTGGTCTCGACCTCATCGGTTTCGAGTATATCCGGGCCGGTTATGCACAGGTTCGGCCGATGAGCACGTTTCGTGGATAACTTCGCTTGTGATCCACCGCGGAGCACTGCTAGGGTCGCCTTCCTGCTTCTGCGGGCGGCCGAGTACGGTAACCGCGGATGATTCGGGGCCGATGCGAGAGCCGGCCGCGACGCCGATCATTCGCCGGGAAGACCGAAAGGTCGCTCGAAGGAGCATTTTCGTTTGTCGGAATCCGATGCGCGCGCCGCGCGCCTTGAGCTCGAGCGGCTCCTTCCGCCCAACGCATGGGACCTGCCGGCGGGCTTCGCCGATGCCGCCGAGCGCTACGTCGCGCTCCTCCTCGACGCCAACGGCCGCCTGAACCTGACCCGCGTGGTGGAGCCCGCCGCCGTCGCCCGGCTTCACCTGCTCGATGCACTCGCCGCCCTGCCGCTGGTGGATTCTCTCGCGCCGGCCCGCGCCCTCGACCTCGGCTCCGGCGGTGGTGTGCCCGGCCTCGTGCTGGCCCTGGCGCGGCCGACCATCTCGTGGACCCTGGTGGACTCGGTCGGCAAGAAGGCCGATGCGCTGACCGCTTTCGCCGATGGCCTCGGCCTGCGCAACGTCACGGTCCTTGCCGCGCGCGCGGAGACGCTCGGGCGGGACGCCGAGCATCGCGAGCGTCACGACCTCGTCACCGCCCGCGCCTGCGCCCCGCTGCCGGTCCTCGCCGAATACGCCGTCCCGTTGCTCGCCGTCAACGGATCGTTGCTCGCCTGGAAGGGCCGCCTGACGGCCGAAGAGCTGGCCGCCGGATCCGCCGCGGCGGCCGAGCTCGGTGGCTCGCCGCCCGACGTCCGACCGGCCGGGCTCGAGGCGCTTGGCGACCATCGGTTCGTGCTCGTTCGCAAGCAGCGCCCGACACCCTCGCGGTATCCGCGGCGACCGGGCGAGCCGGCACGCCGCCCCCTCGGCTGAGCGCGGCCACATCACGGAATTCACAACCGGGAGGGCACCCGGCACGCAACGCGGGCCCGGACGACCGAAATCAGCCCGTCGGTTGCCACCGTTAACGCACGGACGGCATTTCAATGATTTCAGGCGCTTCCTGTCTGGCGGGCGTCGCTGGGATGTGAATCTGGCGACTCCGCCGATCCGCGCGCTGAGCCGCGCGGGCGAAGCCCATCGGTATACTCGGCGTTCGCATGCGCATCGCTGTCCTCTCGGACATCCACGCCAATCTGCCTGCGCTCGAAGCAGTCGCCTCCGATCTTCCCCCGGTCGATGAGATCTGGGTGCTCGGCGATACCGTCGGCTACGGCCCGCAGCCGAACGAGGTGATCGCCACGCTCCAGGCCATGGGCGCCCGGAGCGTGCTCGGCAACCACGATGGGGCGGCCATCGGCACCGTCGACGCGGCGTATTTCAACCCCGATGCGCGCGCGGCCATCGAGTGGACCGCATCGGCGATCGACGACAACGCTCGGGCCTACATCGGCACGCTTCCGGAGGTGCGCCGAGACGGCGTGCTGACCGCCGTGCATGGCTCGCCGCGCGACCCGATCTGGGAGTACATCACCGGCCCCGACGTTGCCGCGCTCAACTTCAGCGCCTTCGAGTCGCGCCTCTGCCTGTTCGGCCACACCCATCTGCCGGTGGTGTACCAGTCGATCGACGGCCAGGTAAATGCGGCCGCCGGGCTGCCCGGCGAGCCGGTGCGGCTGGGCGAAGCGCGAGCGCTGCTCAACCCGGGCAGCGTCGGGCAGCCGCGCGACGGTCTGTCCGATGCGGCCTACGCGCTGCTCGATCTCGACGCCGGCACGGACTCGACCTTCGAGTTCCGGCGCGTGCGGTACGACATCGATCGCACCCAGCGCCTGATGCGCGATGCGGGCCTGCCGCCGCGCCTGGCAGAGCGCTTGCGCTATGGCCGCTGAGCGCCCCGCGCGACGTCGCGGCGCAGCATCGGGCGCCGTAGGATAGCCGCAGGCATGGATTTCTTCCGACGCTCCGAGAAGAAGGCGGCGGCCTTCGAGCACGCTCGCATCCTCGTTCCGCTCCTCGGCGACATGAGCGTCGACGGTCCGGCGCTGAAGGTGACCGCGCTGCTGCTCGACGGCCGCGAGGGCGCCGAGGTGTCGCTGCTGCACGTGATCGAGGTGCCGTTCGAGCGGAACCTCGACGCGGAGGACGAGAACGCCGTGGCCGAGGCGGACGGCATCCTGGCCGCGGCCGAGAAGCTGTTCACCGAGCGCGGCATCCATGCGCGGACCAGCACGGTCCAGGCGCGTGCCGCCGGGCCGGCCATCGTCGACGACGCCAACGAGCTCGGTGCCGACCTCATCGTCATGGGCCTGCGCTACAAGAAGCGCTTCGGGGGACAATGGGACGCGGGACGCACGGTCCCGTACGTGATGCGCAATTCGACGGCGCCGGTCTGGTGCCTGCGCGCAGAGACGAAGGAGCTGGCACAGACCTCATGAGGGCCATCATCATCGGCTGCGGCCGCGTGGGCGCACGCGTCGCGGCCGAGCTCGACAGCCGTGGCGAGAACGTCACCGTCATCGACACCAGCCAACGCGCCTTCGGCCGGCTGCCCACCACCTTCAAGGGCGAGACGGTCCGTGGCAGCGGCACCGACGAGGACGTGTTGCGCGGTGCAGGGGCCGAGCAGGCCGACGTCGTCATGGCCCTCACCGAGGGCGACAACCGCAACGCGCTTGCGGCACAGCTGGCCAAGCACCGCTTCGGGGTGCCGCGCGTCATCGCCAAGATCAACGATCCCCTGCGCGGCGAGACCTACCGCGCGCTCGGGCTCGAGACCATCTGCCGCACGATCATCCTGGGCGACGCCCTGGTCACGGCCGCCATCGAGGGCGCCGAGGCGACGAACGGCTTCGTCGAGCCACCGACCGCACAGCCGCTGACCGGTGCACCGGCAGTGCCCTCCGCCGAGGACACGCAGCCGGAGGCCACCGTCCTGCAGCCCGGCGACGGCCGAGAGGGAGCCCTCTAGCCATGTACGTCGTCATCATCGGCGGGGGCACCGTCGGATATCACCTCACCAAGGAGCTGCTGGCCGCCGGGCACGAGGTCGTCGTGATCGAGGAGGATCCGGCCCGCGCGCGGCTCATCGCCGATGAGCTCGGCAGCATCGTCATCGCCAACGACGGCTGCGAGGGCCGATACCAGGCGGAGGCCGGTATGGGCCGGGCCGATGTGGTGGCGGCGGTGACCGGCGACGACGCCGTCAACCTGGCCGCCTCGCAGGTCGCGAAGATGCGCTTCAACGTGCCGCGCGCCATCGCCCGGGTCAACGATCCGAAGCACGACGACCTGTTCCGCCAGCTCGCCATCGACGAGACGGTCAGCCCGACCCGCGCCATCCTGGGCGTGATCGAGCACGAGATCCCGATTCACGACCTGCTCCACCTCGCCGAGCTCGAGGGTGGCGAGGTGCAGATCGTCGAGGCGCAGCTGGACGCCGAGTCGCCGGTCATCGGCCGCGAGCTGCGCGAGCTGGACCTCCCCGAGGGCAGCACCATCGCGCTCGTCATCCGCGACGACCGCGCGCACTCACCGCGCTCGGACACCCGGCTGCGCGCCGGCGACAAGCTCCTGGCCGTCACGTCGGCCGGCGACGAGTCGCAGCTCCGAAGCCTGCTCATCGGCGAGTGACGCCGCCCGAGCCGGGGCGCGTCCTGCGACTCGCGCTGGTCGGCTGGGGCCTCGGGCACATCGCGCTCGGGCGCCACGCCATCGGTCGAGCGCTGCTCCTGTCGGAGGGCGTCGGCGTGGGCCTGGTGGCCTGGCTGACCATCGGCCTGGCCGATACGAGCGCCTATCTTGTGCCGTTCCTGGCGGGCACCGCCTTCATCGTTGCCTGGGCCTGGCAGGCCGTCGACGCCTATCGGTCTGCGCACGCCGCGATACCGGCCCGATCGCCAACGCCGGAACGCTCGCCGGCGGCCGCCATCGGCTGGCTGAGCCTGCCGTTGCTCGTGTGGGGCACCGGCTTCTGGCTCATCGGCGCGCACTCGGCCACGCCGGCAGCGGTGCTGGATCGCTTCGTCAGCGAGTGGACCGCCGGATCACTCGGCTCGGACTGGCCCGTCGTCGTCGCCCGCGCGGCACGTGCCACCACGCCGGTGCCCGGTGCCGACCTCCGCGTCCGGCTATCGGACCAGGACGCCACGCGCGCGACCGCGGTGGCCGAGTCGATCCACTATGAGCGACGCGATGCGACCTTCCTCGGCATCTTCCCCGGCTCCGCCCTCGAGCCGGTGGCCGACGAGCGGCTGCTGTTCCTGGAGCTCGTGGCGCGCCCGGTCGAGTTGCCGGGCGGCGGTGACATCGGCGCCGTGCGCTGGGAGCTGGTCGGCGCCGACGCGCCGTAGCGTCCACGGCTTGGTCCGCCCGTGGGAGCAACGGCCAAGAAGTGGCCGAATTGGTCCGCGCATGGGATGAACGGCCAACGAAAAGCCGGCTTCCTGGCCGCTGCTGGTTCGCGCACGGCAAGAACGGCCAAGAAGCGGCCGATGTTCCCCGTGGCGGACTAACGCCAGCAACCGCCCAGAACCTGGCATAACCCTTGACAACACCATTGTCAGGGTTTATGGTCACGCCACGACCCGAACAGTTCACCCGTTCGTGTACCCA
>JAICRD010000251.1 GCA_025937535.1 Chloroflexota bacterium
GATCGCCCGCTCGTTGGCGAACCGGCCAAAGCTGCTCTTGGCCGATGAGCCGACCGGCCAGCTCGACTCGACGACCGGCCACTCGATCATGGCCACGTTGCGGTCCGTGGTCCGGGCGGAGGGCGTCACCGCGGTCGTCGCCACACACGATCCGGCGCTGCTCGACCTGGCCGATCGCGTCCTCGAGATCCAGGACGGCCGCATCCGCGAGGCGGAGTCCGTCGCGTCCTGACTCCCCACGGTGCCCGTCGATCGGGCCGACCCGGACCCGGCCTGGATCAGCCGACGTCCTCGAGCCAACCCTCGCGAAGCGCTCGAGCCGCGAGCTCCGTCCGCGACGCGACGCCGAACCGCTCGAACAGCCGGCGCAGGTGTGACTCGACGGTGCGCGAGCTGATGCCCAGCCGCGAGCCGATCTCGTCGTTCGAGGCGCCATCGACCACCAGCTGGAGCACTTCGCGCTCCCGGGCGGACAGCGCGACCCCGCCACCCGGCCGAACGCCGAAGGCGAGCCCGCCGGAGGCAGCGCGGCGGATTGCGTCCAGCAGCTCGGCGGTCGGAGCGGTCTTGACCACGAAACCGGCAGCGCCGAGGCGGAGGGCCGCATCGGCGTACTGGGGGTAGTCGTACGACGTCACGACGACCACGGCTGGCATGGCGACGTCGGATCGGAGCAGCTCGAATCCGGACTCCTGCCCGAGCCGGAGGTCCAGCAGCAGCACGTCGGTCGAGCCGGCCTCGAGGATCGGCCGCAGCTCGTCGAGCGAGCCGGCCACGCCGGCGATCTCCATGTCCTCCTGTCGGTCGACCAGCGCCGCCGTGCCCTCGCGGACCAGCGGATGGTCGTCGACCACCGCCACCCGGATCACGAGGTGAAGGTCACTGAGGACGCCACTCCAGCGCGACGCGCGTGCCGCCCGCCGGCCAGCGCCTGACGTCGAGCAACGCGCCGATCTGTTCGGCACGCTGCTGCATGTTGGCCAGGCCGAAGTGGCCGACCCGCGGCGCCTCCTCGGCGGCTTCGCTGTCGATGCCGGCGCCGTTGTCGTCGATCGCCAGGGTCACCCGGCCATCCCCGCGCACGTCGTACCGCACGGCGATCGGCGGCTTGCCGTGCTTGATCGCGTTCGTCAGGGCCTCCTGGGCCACGCGGAAGACCGCGAGCTCGACGTTCGCCGGAGGACGCGTCTCGTCGGAGCGCTCAAGCTTCACCGGACCACCGGCCAGCGGCTCGACCCGCTCGACCAGCCACTCGAGCGCGGCGCCGGCGCCCAGGTCGTCGAGGATCGGCAGCCGCAGGTCGCCGACCACGGAGCGGAGCTTGGTTGCGACCTCGCGTGCCTGTTCCGCGGCGTCCTTCTGCCCGCTCTCGTCCAGGGTGCGCACCAGCATGGTGAGCTGCTGAAGCGCGTCGTCATGGAGGTCCGCTGCCAGTCGCGCCCGCTCCGTCTCGGCGGCCGCAACCGCGAGGTCGCGCTGAAGCTGCGTCCGCTGAGCGAAACCGATCAGCGGGTTCAGCGTGAATTGGCGCCAGATGACGACTGCTGCGAACCAGGCGATCAGCACGATGAGGCCGATGGTGGCCACGACCGCCGTCGCCGCTGCGCCGGGCGTCAATGCCACCACCAGCGTCTCGAGGCGCTCGCGGACGGCACGTGTCTCGCTGCCGTCCTCGGCGAACGCGATCGGGATGCCCGCGATCAGCGGCGTGAAGGCCACGAGGACGACCGCCAGGGCCGAACCC
>JAICRD010000020.1 GCA_025937535.1 Chloroflexota bacterium
CGCCCCGAGCAGATCGCTGCGCTGTTTCCGGACGCCAGCTGGGAGAACCGCTTCGGCACGGTGACCGTCGCGGGGCCGCCGGCCGTCGAGGTCACCTCGTACCGCGCCGAGGGCGGCTATCGCGACCGGCGCCGGCCGGACGAGGTGCGCTTCGGCGTCAGCCTCGCCGATGACCTGGCCCGCCGCGACTTCACCATCAACGCGATCGCCTGGGTCCCAACGGACCTCGCCACCGGAACGGGCACGTTGCACGACCCGTTCGGCGGCCGCGCCGATCTTGCCGCCCGGCGGCTGCGAACCGTCGGCGACCCCCGCGCGCGGTTCGAGGAGGATGCCCTGCGGCTGATCCGGGCGGCGCGCTTCGCGGGCCGCTTCGGGATGACGATCGACCCGGCCACCGAGGCAGCGGCGCTCGAGCTGGCGCCGACCGTGGCGACGGTATCGGGCGAGCGGGTCCGCGACGAGCTGCAGCGCATCCTCGAGCTCGACCCACGGCCGTCGCGCGCGCTCGGCATCCTCGAGCGGCTCGGCATCATGCGAGTCATCCTGCCCGAGGTCGCCGCGCTCCGGGGCGTGCCGCAGTCGAAGGCGATCCCCGGTGATGCGCTGGATCACAGCCTGGCGGCCGTCGACGCGGCTCCACCCGACGTGCGGCTGGCCGCACTGCTGCATGACGTCGGCAAGGCCACCACCCTGGAGAACGGCCACTTCATCGGCCACGATCGCGTGGGCGCCGAGCTGGCGGCGCAGGTGCTCCATCGGCTGCGCCTGCCAGTGGCGGTGGCGGCGCGCATCGTCGGGGCCATCCGCCACCACATGTACGACTACGACCCGGGATGGACCGATGCCGCCGTGCGCCGCTTCATCCGTCGCACCGCGCAGGTGGATCGGCGCCTGCTGTTCGACCTGCGGCGCGCCGATAACGTGGCCTCCGGCGTCGGCGACGCCGGCGAGGCGAACCAGGGCGAGCTGGAGGCGCGGATCATCGAGCAGCTGGCCGCGGAGCCCGACCTGCTGATGCATCGGCGGCTGGCAATCGATGGACATGACCTCCAGGCGGAGCTTGGAATGGCGCCCGGGCCCGAGATCGGAGCCGTCCTCGACCGGCTGACCGAGGCGGTGCTCGACGATCCGTCGTTGAACCGGCGTGAGGCCCTGCTGGAGCTCGCGCGACAGCGGTGACCGCGCGCACCGCCGCCGAGCGAATGGATCTGAAGCCGAGGGTTGGGCCTCGCGGGCACGCTGCTACAATCGGCGGTCCCGGACGGGTGTCCGGACCGCCATCATTCAATCGCTCCAGGAAGGATCGGAGGAATCGCGCTCCGATGACCGCCAGTGCCCGACGAGCGCTTCGGCTCGAGCATCGGCTGACCGAGCCGAACGCTTCGCTCGCCGACCTCGAGGCTGCCGTGGCCCTCGCCACCGAGCACGAGCTCGCTGCGCTGACCGTCAACCCCTGGCTGGTCAAGGCCGCCCGACGCCGTCTGGGCCGTTCACGCCTGACCCTGGGCACCGTCATCGGCTTCCCGCATGGCGGGCAGATCCTGGCGGTCAAGGCATTCGAGGCGTCCAAGGCGCTCGAGCAGGGCGCGACGCAGATCGACTTCGTCCTGAACGGCGGCGCGCTCGTTTCCGGCGACGACGAAACCGTCTTCAACGACATGCTGGCCGTGGTCGACATGGCGCACTCCGCGCTGGCGTCGGCCGGCGTCATCGTCGAAGCCGCACCGCTCGGAGACGAGCTCGTGCGTCGCGCCTGCCGGCTGGCCGAGCGGGCGGGCGCCGACTACGTCGTGACGAGCGCCGGCGCGGCCACCGTTCGATCCACCGTCTCGCGGGTGCGCCTGATGCGCGACAGCGTCGGGCCGCGCATCGGCGTCAAGGCGGCCGGACGATTCCGGACGGCCGATCAGCTGCTCGACGCTGCCGCCGCGGGCGCGACACGCGTGTCGGCGGCGCTCAGTGCCGCGCTGGCCCGGGCTGCGGTCGCGTCGACGAGCCCGGCCGCGGTGGCGAGCTAGATGGGGGCGGCGGATTGAAGCTCCTGGTCGTGGGCGGTGCCGGCTACGTTGGCTCGACCAGCGTCGAGCGCTTCGTGGAGGCCGGCCACGAGGTCACCATCTTCGACAACCTTTCGAGCGGCCACCGCGCCGCTGTGCCGCGGGGCGCGCGGCTGGTCATCGGCGACATCGCCGATGGGTCGCGGCTGGCGGCCGCCCTCGACGGCGTCGATGCCGTTCTGCACTGTGCGGCGCGCTCGCTCGTCGGCGAGTCGATGGCCGACCCTGGCCTCTACTACCGCGTCAACGTCGCGGGCGGCGTGTCGCTGCTGGAGTCAATGCGGGCCGCCGGCGTCACGCGCCTGGTGTACAGCTCGACCGCAGCGGTGTACGGCGAGCCGCGCCGCGTGCCCATCGCCGAGGCAGACCGAACGCAGCCGATCAACCCGTACGGTGAGACGAAGCTCGCGTTCGAGGGCGCCATGCGCTGGTTCAGCGCCGCGCACGACTTCCGGGCCATCAGCCTGCGCTACTTCAACGTGGCCGGGGCGACGGAGATGAACGGCGAGGACCACGATCCGGAGACGCACCTCGTGCCGCTCGTCCTGCGCGTGGCCGCCGGCGAGGCGACCCACGTCCAGATCTTCGGGCAGGACTATCCGACCCCGGATGGCACGTGCATCCGCGACTTCATCCACGTGCGTGACCTCGCCAGCGCGCACCTCCTGGCGTTGGATGCGACCGGCGAGGCGGACCCGTCGCTGGAGGTCTACAACCTCGGATCGGCGGCCGGCTTCAGCGTGCGCGAGGTCGTCGAGGCGGCCCGCCGCGTCACGGGTCGGGCGATCCCGGCCCGCGTCGTCAAGCGGCGCACCGGCGATCCACCGGTGCTGGTCGCCTCATCACGCCGGGCACGGCGCGAGCTCGGATGGGCGCCGGCGCACTCGACCCTGGAGCAGATGGTGTCCGATGCGTGGGCGTGGCGCGAGGCCCATCCGAACGGCTATGCCGATGCGCCATCCGATGGCACCGGTCCGGTTGCCGGTGCGAGGGTCGCCGCCGGCGCTCGCTAGGCTTCGGGATCGTCAGCCGGCGAGCGCAGTGCAGCGCGCGCAGACGCCGTAGAAGTCGAGCCGCGCGTCATCGATGCGGAAGCCGCGCTCGGCCGCGACGCGCTCGGCCACCGGCCGGATGTAGCCCTCGCCGATCTCCTCCACCCGGCCGCATCGGCTGCAGGCCAGGTGGTGGTGGTGGCCCGGACGGCAGGCGACGTACGCGTAGACGTGGCCGTCTCCTTCGAGGCGGCGGGCGACGCCTGCCGCGACCAGCGCCTCGAGGGTGCGGAAGACGGTGGCTCGGCCGATGCGCGGCGCTCGCGCGCGAAGGCGCTCGTAGAGATCCTGGGCCGTGGCCTGGCGTCCGGTCGCCGCCAGCGCATCGGCGACCACGAGCCGCTGGCGCGTGACGCGCTCGCCGGCCGCTCGCAGCCGATCGGCGATCGTCTCGACGCTCAATGTGCGCCCACCGCGCCGGCGAAGACGGAGAACGCGTAGATCGCGATGACGCCGCCCAGCGTGCCGAGCACCACCCAGCGCGAGCGATCGTTGCGATGCGCCTCGGGCAGCAGCTCGGCCGCGCCGATATAGAGGAAGAAGCCGGCGAAGACGGCCAGCAGGGCGCCCAGCATCATGTCGGGAATCGGCAGCAGCAGCCCGACGATCATGCCCGCCACCGGCGCGACGGCGACGAGGCCCACCCATCGGTACATCTCAGCGCGCGGCGTCCGGCTGGCCAGCAGGAGGCTGACGATGCCGATGCCGTCGCTGAAGCGGTGGACGATGACGACGACCGCAATCACCAGTCCGAGGCCGCCGCCCACGGCGAGCCCAGCGGCCAGGGCCACGCCGTCGAGGAAGCTGTGCAGGCTCATCCCGAGGCTGCCGACCACGCCGATGTGGCGGTGCGCGGCCTGCCCATGGTCGAGCTCCGCGGCCGTCTCGTGGCCGACGTGGACGGTCGTCAGCTTCTCCACGGCGTAGAACGCCAGAAAGCCGATGGCGGTGTACAGCATCGCGGCGTCGAGCGACCCACCCAGGTGGTGGACCGCCTCGGGGATGAGGTCGAAGTACGCCGCGCCGATCCGGATGCCGGCACCGACGGCGATGATCAGCCCCACGTGGCCGACGGCGCGCAGCGCGAGGAAGCCCCCGAACAGGGCGGAGGCGAACGCGCCGGCGGAAACGAGGACGGCGGTCAGGCCCAAGGCGAGACGCAGTATCACCTTGGGCCTGGTGGGCGTCAAGGACTGAACGCGACATGCGTGCTACGATCGCCAGAGCGGCGACGCCTTCGGCGAACTGAGCGCGGCGCCCGATGCGCCTTTCGGCGCCGGTGCGCGCCCGTCCCATCGTGACGCCGCCATTGATCAGCCTTTCCGCGGAGTCCCGTTTGCCCGATCCCACCCAGTCCCGCGCCCGGCCCCGTCACGGTCGCCGTCGCTCGGCGCCCGACGCCGTCGCCATCCCCGTCGCCACCGAGGCGTTTGCCGCGCCGTCCGAGCTCGAGGCCGCCGTCATCGCGGCGGCCAGCGGCTATCGGTTCGGCGACATCGAAGTCCCCGCCACCATCGCCCGCGCCCTCGATCGGATGGGCTTCGTCACGCCGACCGAGGTGCAGGCACGAGCCATTCAACCCCTGCGCGAGGGCAAGGACCTCATCGGCCAGGCCCAGACGGGCACCGGCAAGACGGCGGCGTTCGGCATCCCGATCGTCGAGAAGATCGACCCCGGCTCGCAGTTCGTGCAGGCGCTGGTGCTCACACCGACGCGCGAGCTGTGCGTGCAGGTGGAGGACGAGATCGCCCGCATCGGCCAGTTCCGGGGCATCCGCACCGTTGCCATCTATGGCGGTTCGAGCATGGACCGGCAGGTCGAGGCGCTCAAGCGCGGAGCCCAGGTGGTGGTCGGCACCCCCGGACGGGTGCTCGATCTCATCCGGCGTCGGGAGCTCGTGCTCGACCGCGTCCATACCGTCATCCTGGACGAGGCCGATCGCATGCTCGACATGGGATTCATCGTCGACGTCGAGACGATCCTGGCCCGGTGCCCGCGCGAGCGGCAGACGGCGCTCTTCAGCGCGACGATGCCGTACGCGATCCTCCGCATCTGCGACCGCTTCATGAAGCGCAATCCGGCGCAGGTGACCGTCCGCCCCGACCTCAAGACGGTCGAGACCGTGCGCCAGCTCGTCTACTTCGTGGCCGAGCAGGACAAGGTCGCCGCGCTGATCGAGCTCAACGAGAAGTACGGCTTCGACCGGCTGCTCGTCTTCCGCCACACGCAGATCGGGGTGGACCGCCTTGCCGCAACGCTGAAGCGGCGCGGCAAGAACGTGGCGGCGCTGCATGGCGGGCTCTCGCAGCGGGAGCGCGATCGCACCCTCGCCGCCTTCAAGGCGGGCAAGATCCAGTTCCTGGTCGCCACCAACGTCGCGTCTCGCGGCCTGGACATCACGGACCTGCCGTATGTCCTGAGCTTCGACATTCCCGAGGACGCCGATACCTACGTGCACCGCATCGGCCGCACCGGCCGCGCCGGCAAGGAGGGGACCGCCATCACCTTCGTCGGTGAGTGGGACCTCGACGCCTGGGAGGCGATCAGGGCCGAGGTCGGCGCGCGGGTCGAGGAAGGGGAGCTCACCCTCTACCAGGCGCCGTAGCGCTGTACCCTCTGGTGCATGGCCGATCCGGTCTTCCCGCAGCGCCCCACGAACGCGAACGCCGAAGTCCTGAGCGTCGACTGGCTGTTCGAGCCACTGTGGCCCGGCATCCGGCTCATGGCATTCATCGACCGAGGCACGGTCAGCCTGACCGATGAGCTCGGCCGGCCCGCCGGTCCGGAGCTCGACGAGGCAGCCGAGGTGATCGGCCATGCCGTGATGGCCGACCAGGCGCTGGTCGACGGGGTGTGGAGCCCGCAGCCCTTCGTCGGTGACGGCAGCCTGGCGCGCAACTGGGCCGAAACGCTCGCCGAGCAGGGGCTCGCGGACGAGGTCCCGGACCCGCTGGAGACCGAACGCCGACGCGCCTTCGTGGCGGTCGACCTCGTCGAGCTGGACGGCGAGCCGCTCCACGACGTGCCGTTCCAGGAGCGGCGGCGCCTGCTCGAGTCCGTCATCGACGAGGGGGTCCAGGTCCGGCTCAGCCAGGTCGTGAAGCATCCGCTCGCCGGCTGGCTGGTCGGATGGCGGCAGAACGGCTTCACCCACTACCTGGCCAAGCACATGAACTCGCGCTACGTGCCCGGGGAGCGCAACGACGACTGGCTGAAGCTGTCGCTGCGCGCGGAGGCGCCGCGCGGCTTCATCGGGCGCATGATCGGCACGCGCGGGGAGCGCATCCGGCGCATCCGGGACTGATCGGGGTCGCGTGCTACCATCGACCACCCGAGCTCTCAGCCAGCGGAAGCACGACCGAGGAGGCTCGCCCTGACGTCCAAACCCGCCGCCGCGCCGGCATCGGCGCTCGACACCGACGGGCTGGCCGAGGTCAGACGTGTCGGCAACGCCGACATCATGGTCGGCATCCCGTCCTTCGGTAACGCGGAGACCATCGGCTATGTCGTGCGCGCCACGACGGCCGGAATGGTCCAGTACTTCCCCGAGCTCAAGCCGATCCTGGTCAACAGCGACGGCGGCTCACCGGACGACACGCCGCGGGTGGCGGTCAGCACCGAGAGCCCGGACTACCTCGAGAAGATCATCCTCGTCAGCCCGAAGCACAAGCTGCAGCGGATCAGCTTCACCTACCAGGGCACCAGCGGGAAGGGCACCGCGGTGCGGGCCCTGTTCGAGGTGGCGCGCGAGCTCAAGGTCAAGGCCATGGTCATGGTCGACTCCGACCTGCGCTCGATCGTCCCCGAGTGGGTGGAGCTGCTGGCCGGCCCGATCCTGAAGGGCGGCTACGACTTCGTCGCGCCGCTGTACGCGCGCTACAAGTACGACGGCACGATCACCAACAACATCAGCTACCCGCTGACGCGGGCGCTGTACGGCGCGCGCATCCGCCAGCCCATCGGCGGCGACTTCGCCGTCTCCGGCGACCTGGTCAATCGCTATCTGGAGCTCGACACGTTCGACGAGCTGACCGCACGCTTCGGGATCGACATCTGGATGACCCACTCGGCCATCAACGAGGGCTTCGCGGTGTGCCAGGCCCGCCTGGGCGCGAAGATCCACGACGCCAAGGACCCAGCCTCCGATCTGGGGCCGATGTTCCGCCAGGTGGTCGGCACCCTGTTCCGCCTGGCCGGCCACTACGAGGACCGATGGATGCGGGTCAAGGGCTCGCACCCGATTCCGGAGTACGGCTTCGAGCGGGTCGTGGCGCCGGAGGAGGTCAAGGTCAACCACGCCAAGCTGATCGATCACCTGGAGCAGGCGCGCATCACGCAGCGCGACGTGTGGGCCGACATGCTCACCGCCGAGCAGCTCGAGCGGGTCATGACCCTCGAGATCCCCGAGGTGCCGTCCGACTTCCACTTCAGCGCCGAGCTGTGGATCCGCTGCCTGTACGACACGCTCGTCGCCTTCAACCGACCCGGGGCCGATCGCGAGCGGCTGCTGGCCGGCCTGACGCCGCTCTACTTCGCGCGGACCGCCGGGTTCATCAGCGACACGCTCGACATGACCACCGATCAGGCGGAGCGGGTCATCGAGGACCAGGCCCGCCAGTTCGAGGAGCTCAAGCCGTACCTGGTGGCGCGCTGGTCCGAGATGCGGGCGGCCCAGGCCTGATGGCAGCTCGACGCAAGACCCCGTACCGCATCCTGCTGCCCCTCGCCAATCCGCGCACGGCGCGCGACCTCGTCCGGATCGGCGCCGGGGTCGCGAATGGCCGACCGACCGAGATCACGGCGCTCGGCATCGTCGAGGTGCCCGAGGGCGTCAGCCTCTCGGAGGGCGCAACACAGGCTCGCGTCGCGCGCCGCCTCCTCCAGCGGGTGCTCGACTTCGGCGACGAGGAGGGCGTCGAGCTCCGGACGCTGGTCCGCATCGGCCGTCATGCCGCCGATGGCGTGATCGAGGCGGTCGGCGAGGAGGGCAGCGACCTCGTCATCTTCGGCTGGGGCGGACCGCCGACGCCGTCCCAGGCCGTCCGCGCCGAGGCCGAGGCCACCGAGATGGCGCTGGCGGGAGAGCCGAGCACGCCGCGGCCGGTGTTCTCGCCGACCATCGACGCGGTCGTGCGCGAGTCGCCGTGCGACATCGCCGTCGTCAAGCAGCGCGGCCTGGACCAGGTCCAGTCGATCCTCGTGCCGGTTCGCGGCGGGCCGCACGCCGAGCTGGCGATGCGGATCAGCCGCGACCTCGCCAAGCGCTTCGGCGCGCGGATGGTCGTGCTGCACGTCGTGCCCAAGGGCATCGGCGAGCGCGCCATCGAGCGCCAGCAGCAGGCGGTCGACGCCTTCGTCAAGGAGCACGCCGGGACGCGGCGGGCGACCGGCATGATCCGCGAGGCGACCAGCGTGCGGCAGGCGATCATGAAGGAGGCCGCCAATCACGACCTGGTGGTGATGGGCGCATCGGCGCAGCCGACCAACGCTTCGCCCGATGGCCGGTACCTGTTCGGCACCCTGGCCGAGTCGGTGGCCAGCAAGGCCAAGCCGACGGTCATCGTGGTCAAGACCAAGCAGTCGGTCGGCCTCGCCACGTTCGACGAGCTGCGCGCCTCGGAAGGGACGCTCGCGCACGCCGATGCCTTCGTCGAGCGCTCGAGCTCGCTGCCGGTCGTCGTCGACAAGTGGTTCGCCGAGAACACGTTCCACGCCCACGAGTTCAGTGACATCAGCAAGCTCGTCGCGCTCAAGGAGCGGCACGGCGTGACCATCTCGGTCGGCCTGCCGGCGCTCAACGAGGAGAAGACGATCGGGACGGTCATCAAGCGCGTGAAGGGCGCACTGGTCGACAAGTTCCCGCTCATCGATCAGCTGGTGGTGATCGACTCGGACTCGACCGACCGCACGGTCGAGATCGCGACCGAGCTCGGCGTGCCGGTACATCGGCACTCGAAGATCCTCCCGGAAGTCGGCACCTTCGTCGGCAAGGGCGAGGCGCTGTGGAAGAGCCTTCACGTCCTCGACGGCGACATCGTCGCCTGGGTCGACACCGACATCAGCAACATCCAGCCGCGCTTCGTGTTCGGCCTGCTCGGCCCGCTGCTGCGCGAGACTCGAATCCAGTACGTCAAGGGCTTCTACCAGCGCCCGATCCGCCAGGGCGACAAGCTCCAGGCCGAGGGCGGCGGGCGCGTGACCGAGCTCATGGCGCGGCCGCTGATCAACCTGTTCTTCCCCGAGCTGTCGGGCATGATCCAGCCGCTGTCCGGCGAGTATGCCGGTCGTCGCGAGCTGCTCGAGGCGCTCCCGTTCTTCACCGGCTACGCCGTCGAGATCGGGCTGCTGATCGACATCCTCGACCGAGCCGGCCTCCCCGCGCTCGGGCAGGTCGATCTCGAGCGGCGCATTCATCGCAACCAGCCGCTGCCCAACCTGTCGCAGATGGCCTTCGTCATCCTGCAGGGCGCCATCCGTAAGCTCGAGGAGCGCCACCGGATCGAGCTGCTGACCGAGGTCGGACGCGGCATGAAGCTCATCAACACCGGCAAGGATCGGTTCAACCTGGAGGTCCGGGAGATCGGCGATGAGATCCGGCCGCCGATGAACACCATCCCGGCCTATCTCGAGCGCCGCAGGGCTCTGAAGGACGGATGACTCGGTTGTCGGTTCGCCACCTACCAATCTCTGCCCGCTTAGGCGGAGGTGGGGGGCCTCGATCGCACCTGGTCGTGCGCAGCTACCAATCAGGCGGCAGATGTGACGATCCGAGTGCCTCACGTGCCGCCCAAACTTTCCGTGATTGGTAGATGACAATTCCCACGGGCGCGGACCAGCAGATGGCCGTGGCGCCGTCAGCCCGCGTTGCGGCGACGCCGACGCGATGAAAGTTCTGATCGCTCCCGACTCCTTCGGCGGAGCGCTCGACTCCGTACACGTGGCCGCCGCCATCGCGACGGGCTGGTCCAAGGTCCGGCCCGGTGACGAGGTCCTCCGCCGGCCGATGGCCGATGGCGGCGAGGGGACCCTGGCGGCAGTGGCCGATGCGCTCGATGACGGCGCCCAACGCCGGACCGCCGAGACGACCGATCCGCTGGGACGGCCGATCAGCGCCGACTGGCTGCTGATCAACGACGGCCGCGACGCGTTCATCGAGCTGGCGGCCGCCTCTGGGCTGGCGCGCCTGTCGACCGACGAGCGAACGCCGCACAACGCCGGGCTCGCCTCGACGCGCGGCACGGGGGACCTCGTCCGCGCCGCGCTGGACGCGGGCGTCGAGCGCATCACCATCGGGCTCGGCGGATCGGCCACCACCGATGGCGGCAGCGGACTGCTGCGCGCGCTGGGAGCGACGTTCATCGGCGATGGTGGCGACCTTCCCGAGGGCGGCGCGGCCCTGGCGCGGCTGGAGCGCATCGACCCTTCCGCCCTTGACCCGCGGCTGGCCGACGTGAAGCTCGTCATCGCCTCCGATGTGACGAACCCGCTGTGCGGGCCGCGCGGCGCGGCGGCGACCTATGGCCCCCAGAAGGGCGCCGATCCGCCCACGGTGGCCGCGCTGGATGCGGCGCTGGCGACCTACGGCAAGGCGATCGAGAAGGCCACCGGGCGGCTGGTGGCCGACCTTCCCGGCGCGGGCGCCGCCGGAGGGACGACCGCGGGCCTCATCGGCCTTGCACAGGCGACCGTGCGGCCCGGCGTGGAGGTCGTGGCCGAGCTCGTCGGCCTGGCCGAGGCGCTCGAGACGGCGGACCTCGTGATCACCGGCGAGGGACGCGCGGACGAGCAGACGCTCCAGGGCAAGACGGCGACGGGTGTCGCGACACTCGCGCGGCCGCGTGCCACACCGGTGGCGCTGCTGTGCGGGGCGCTGGGGGACCGCGCCGAGGCGCTCGACGCCGCGATGAGCCTGGCCGTCGTGCAGCCGATCATCGATCGGCCCATGTCGCTCGACGAGGCGATGGCCGATACCGAGCGCCTCCTCCAGGCCGGCGCCGCGCGACTGGCGCGCACGATCGGCATCGGTCTCGAGCTCGCCGCCGGAGGCTGAGCGAGCGGGCATACTGCTGGCATGATCGTCAGCACAGCACCGTTCGTGGCCGGGCACAGGGTGGTCGAGACGAAGGGCCAGGCCTTCGGGCTCGTCGTCCGCAGCCGCGGCCTCGCCGGCAACATCAGCGCCAGCCTTCGCTCGCTCGTCGGCGGCGAGATCCACGAGTACACCGAGCTGCTGGAGGACACCCGTCGTCAGGCCCTCGACCGGCTCGTCGCCAACGCGTCGCTCATGGGCGCGAACGCGGTCATCAGCATGCGTTTCGACAGTTCCGAGCTGAACAACTCGATGAGCGAGATCGTGGCCTACGGCACCGCCGTGGTGCTCGAGCCGGACGCCACCGCCCCGCAGGCGGTCGAGTAGCCGATGCTGCCCGCCCTGCGCGTCGTCATCGGTGTCGCGTCCGTCCTGGGGCTGCTGCTGGGGCTCCTGCTGATCGGGACCGGAGGGGAGGCCGCCATCAGTGGGCTGTGGCTGATGGTGCTCGGCGCGGTGGGGCTCATCGGCATCACCTTCGAGCGCATGCGCTATCGCTCCGAGGCCGCCGAGCGCAGCGGTGAGCCGGCCGGTGCCGCCGGCGCGGAGCCGGGTCCGCTCGACCCGCGCTTCCGCGCCACCGAGGAGCGGTTCATCGATCCGACCACGCGCCAGCAGCTGCGCGTCTGGGTGGACCCCGCCACGGGCGAGCGCCGCTACCGTCCCGAAGCGTGACGGCGGCGACAGCGGATCCCGCGAAGAAGCGGGCCACACGTCGAGGGCCGAGCCCGCAGAAGCTTGCCGCCGACCGACGCAAGCGACGGCGCCTGGCCGATGTCACCCTCGAGCGCCTCGGCGATCGCTACGACCATCCCACCTGGGCGGGCCCGCGGGTCGACACCGTCAGCGAGCTGGTGCTGACGATCCTGTCGCAGAACACCGCGGACGTGAACTCGTTCCGTGCCTTCACCGCGCTGCGCGAGCGCTACGTTTCCTGGGATGACGTGCTTGCTGCACCGACCGATGAGCTGGAGGACGTCATCCGGCCCGGCGGACTGGCGCCGACCAAGTCCAAGCGCATCCAGCACGTGCTGGCCGAGGTGCATGCCGCCACCGGCGGCACGTGGGACCTGGGATTCCTGGGTGAGTGGCCGCTGCTCGAGGCGCGCGACTGGCTGACCTCGCTGCCCGGCATCGGCCGCAAGACGGCGGCGATCATCCTGCTCTTCAACTTCGGCCGGCCGCAGCTGCCGGTTGACACGCACGTCCACCGGGTGGCCTCACGCATCGGCATGCTGCCGCCCCGCACGCCGCTGGAGCGTGCGCACGATCTGCTCGAGGAGGTCCTCGAGCCCGACGAGATGTACCCCTTCCATGTCGAGCTCATCCGACACGGGCGCGACACCTGCCGGGCTCCGCGCCCGATCTGCGGCCTCTGTCCCCTGACCGATATCTGCGCGTACTTCGCGCTGGCCATCCGCGGCAAGGCACCGATGGCGCCAATCCCGAAGGGTGCGCTCGTCCCCGGCGAGCCGCGCTACCACGACGAGCTGATCCACGGTTGGATGCCGCCCGAATAGGTCCTCCACGGCATCGGCCATGCTGGTGATCTCGGGCATGGGAGACATCATCGAGGAGCAGCGCACCTGCCCGAACTGCGGCGAGCCGGTCGCCGATACCGACACGGTCTGCCCGAATTGCGGCGAGACGCTGGTCGGCGGCTAGACCGCTGCCAGTTTTCGCCTTGCGATCGATTCGGCTAGAATCGGCGCTCGCGCGCGCCGAAGTAGCTCAGGGGTAGAGCATCGGTTTCGTAAACCGACGGTCGTGGGTTCGAATCCCACCTTCGGCTCCACTCATTCGAGCGTGAATCTGGCGAAACAGGCGGCTCCGGAGGATCGGGCCGGAGCCGGCTGACGACCACGTTGACGACCATCGGCTTCTTAGGCCCTGTGTATGAAAGGGCAGTGTTCCGGGGCCGTTGTGCTGATGGCGATGTAGGCTGATCGCACACTCCGACTCCTTGGTGAGGCCCATGGTTCACGGAAGATCGGCCTCTCGATACGGGCCGAGCCGGCTCGCGCGATTTCGCGCGTGGCTCGGGCGGGCGGTGCGGCGCGTGGTGCGGCGTCCCGAGCCACCCGAGATCGTCTTGCCGCCGCGGTGGGAAGAGCCGGGCGACGACTTCGCGGGGTCGGGCGTGCCCCGCCGCCCGCCAGACCAGTCGGGCTCTGGCGCCGTTGCGCTCGTCGAGCCGAGGTCCGAAGGAGCAAGCCCGGACGCGTCGATGGACCCCCACACGCGCCCGAGCACGTAACCCATCGAGGCGACCTCGAGCCAGGCCATGGCACTGGCCTCGCTGCCCTCGTAGCAGCGCGCCAGGCGCGGCCAGCGGCCAAGCTGGGCGAAGGCGTGCTCGACGCGCCACAGCGGGCCGATCGGCGTAAAGCCGGAACCGATCCGGGCAGCCCAGTCCCAAGCCCTGGGCGAACGCCGCCTTGACACGCCGCTCTATCGTTAACATCGACTATCGATACAGGTCGACGAGCGGGCTCTCAGCAATTCGGAGGCGGCACCATGTTCCAGTCGGTGGGCATCGCGGGCGACGTCCAACCGGGCACGATGCGCACCTACGACGTGGGCGGCACGAAGGTGGCGGTGGCGGCGACGGCAGGCGATCTGTATGCGTTCGATGACACCTGCACGCACATGGGTTGCTCCCTCGCGCGCGGCACGCTCGACGGCACCACGGTGACGTGCGCGTGCCACGGCAGCCAGTTCGACGTGACGAGCGGCGCGGTGCTTCGAGGCCCGGCGGCGCGACCGGTGCGCGTGAGGAGCGTTCAGGTCTCCGGCGACGAGTTGAGCATCGAAACCTGACCCCGCATGGGGCCCCCGGTCAGGCCCCGGCCCCGAGCTCGGAGCTGAGCTCGTCGCCGCTCATGGCGAGCGTCACCCGACCGTCATCGGCGCTCTCGACATCGGTGAAGTCGACGTCGACCGCCCCGCCGACCGTCGTCTTGAGCGTGAAGGAGGTGTCGTGCACGTCGGCGACCTCACCGATGCGCTCGCCATCGGCGTCGAAGACGTCCCACCCTTCCTGGATCTCGATCCGTGCGATTTCGTCGAGCTCGTCCATGGCGCGGCACCAGAGCACGGCGTGTGCCGGTCAGGCGATCAGGTCGGGACCGATGTCGGCCAGCGAGCGGCAGCCTGCCAACGCCATCGCCAGTGACAGCTCGTCGCGGAGGATCGTGAGCACGCGCTGAACGCCATCGGCGCCGTCGACTGCCAGGGCCCACAGCACTGGCCGCCCGACCGCAACCAGGTCCGCGCCGAGCGCGAGGCCCTTGAGCACGTCGATTCCGCGACGAACCCCGCCATCGGCGACGATGAGCGCCCGGCCGCCGACCGAGTCGACGACCTCGGGCAGCGCCTCTGGCGCAGTGATCGACGTGTCGAGCTGGCGGCCGCCGTGGTTGCTGACCCAGATGCCGTCGCAGCCGGCATCGACGGCGCGCGCGGCGTCGTCGGCGCGAAGGATGCCCTTGGCGATCAGCGGGATCGGGCAGACCGATCGCAGCCAGTCGAGGTCATCCCAGTCCAGCGTCGGGAGCACCACGATGCCGGTGTCGGGATCGACGGCCTGGTCCGCAGGGAGATGCACCCCGAGGTCCAGCTCGAGCGCATTGCGTACGTCTCGCTCGCGGTTGCCCGGTAGCGGCAGGTCCACGGTGACCGCCACCGCTCCGTACCCGGCCTCAACGGCCCGATCGATCAGCGCCCGGCAGGCACCCCGGTCGATCGGTGCGTACAGCTGAAACCAGCGCGGCGCGCCGGGAGCGGCTGCGGCGACCTCCTCCATCGGCACCGATGAGATGGTCGACAGCGTGAACAGCGCGCCGGCCGCCGCGGCGCCCCGGGCCGAGCCCCGCTCCGCATCGGCGTGCGACAGCTGGTGGGCCGCCGTTGGCGCCACGATGACGGGATGGTCGAGCGCGACGCCGAAGGCCGATGTCCGCAGGTCGCGTGACGAGACATCGACGAGCACCCGCGGCCGCAGCTTGATCCGGTTCCAGGCCGCGACGTTGTCGGCGAGGCTCAGCTCGTCGCCAGCGCCGCCGGCCTGGTAGTCCCAGGCGCCCGGCTCGACGCGCGCTCGCGCCAGCGGCTCGTACTCGGCGACGGTCAGGGGCCGGGCTTGGTCGCTCATCGTCCCGATAATGACGTGATGCAACGCACCCCCGCAGTCATCATCGGCATCGCCGTTCTGGTTGCCGCCGCCGTCATCGGCTTCCTCCTCCTCAGCCCTCCCGCCGCAGCGCCCGGTGGCGGCTCGGCGCAGGCGTCGACGACGGCGGAGCCATCGGCATCGGCTTCTGTCGATGCGGCATTGGCGGAGAAGCGATGGACCGTCCTGTATGTCGGCACCGATCTGAACGAGGAGCGGGAGGCCGACGGGCAGGCGCCGAACACCGACGCGCTGATGCTCGTCAGCCTGTCGGCGGACCAGTCACAGCTGACCCTGGTGTCCCTGCCGCGCGACACGGTCGACCTGCCACTGGCCGATGGTGGAACGTACGAGCACAAGATCAACGCCCTCTACGCCGAGCAGGGCATCGACGCACTGGTGGGCGCCATGGAGGCCCTTTACGGCGTCGAGATCGATGCGCACGTGGTGCTCGACATGGACGACGTCGCGGCGCTGGTCGAGGCCGCCGGCGGTGTCGACGTGTCGCCGCCGGAGCCGCTCACAGATCCGATCGTCGACCTCGATCTCGCGGCGGGACCCCAGACGCTCGATGCGTCGACCGCGCTGGGCTACGTGCGGACCCGCGTCGACGAGGACTATGGTCGCATGGCCCGCCAACAGGAGGTGCTCATCGCGCTCGTCGCGCGACTTGTCGATCCCGATGCCGCTATCGACCTGCGTGGCCTGCTCGACGGGCTCGACTCACTCGACACCGATCTGCCGCTGGACGACCTGCCGACGCTCGTCGAGCTCGCCAGGCGCGCGACCGACGCCGACGTAAACGAGATCGTCATTCAGCCGCCGCTGATCACTTTCGAGGGCGATCGGGGTGACGGCCGCGGTTACGTGCTCGAGGCCGACGTGGAGGCGATCCGCAATGCCGTGCATGCGGCCGTCGGCGACTGAGCCGATCGGTCAGGACTCGGATTCGCCCTCTGCGCGCTCGCGCTCGGCGGGCTCGGCGCCTTCGCCGCCCTCGGTCGGCTCGCCCTCGGCGACGCCTTCGGCTCCCTCCTCGCCTTCGAGCTCGCCCTCGCCGACGACCGTCTCCGGCTCCTCCTCGATGCGCGGCGGAACCACGGTCGAGACGAGCGTGTCGCCATCGGTCAGGACCTGGACCAGCTCGCGGTTGAGGTTGAGGTCGCGGACGTGGATCGCCACGTCGAGGCTGGTGAGGACCGAGACGTTGACCTCGATCTCGTGCGGGATATCGCCCGGCAGCGCCTTGACCCGGATGCTCGAGAGGTTGTGGAGCAGCGTGCCGCCGGTCTCCTCGACCGCGGGCGGCTCTCCGACGAAGACGAGCGGGATATCGACCTCCATCTCGACCTTCAGGTTGACGAGGAGGTAGTCGACGTGCAGCGCCCGCCCGGTCAGCGGATGGCGCTGAACGCTCTTGATGAACCCGCTCGAGGCGCGGTTGTGGCCCGGGATGCGGAACTTCACGACCGAGGTGCGGCCGGCCGTTCGGTACAGCGTCTCGAAGGTCTTGGCGTCGACCTGGACGTTGGTCGAGTCCTCGCCCTTGCCATACACGACGCCGGGCACCAGGCCCTCGCGGCGGAGCCGCTTGTTCGCCTTGCCCTGCGCCTCGCGCGCGTCGAGGGTGAGCTCCAGGTCCATCGGTCGGGTGATCCTCTCTGGTCGTCGGGCGCCTCGGACGCTCTTCCGAGCGGCGGGCAGCACCGAACTCATCGATTGTGCAATCGGGGTGCGAGGCGGCATGGTACCGCGAGGGGCTCCCCCCGGCAAGCGCGCCCATCCATCTGGCGCGATCAATCGAGGCCGGCTCACCGGAGGCGCGTTCCGCGCCGCATTCACTCGATACATCGAGAGCGGATGCGCACGAGGGGCGCACGAGCGCGCGTCTCACGCTCATCAGGCCTCGATAGATCGCGGAAAGCGCGCCCGCCGAACCGGTGCGGCGCGATCGGCTCGATAGATCGAGCAAAAGGCTGGGTTAACGCTTCTTCAAGGCACGCTAACCGGCCAAAGGCGAATTCGTTCCTATACTGCGACCGATGGCCGGCACGATCATGATCGTCGAGGACGAGCCCGCCGTGGCGCGCGGTGTCCAGGTCGCCCTCGAGCGCGAGGGCTACGAGGTCAGCGTCCAGCCGACCGGCGAGGACGCCCTGGCCAACTTCGCCGATGCGGTCCCCGACCTCGTCGTGCTCGACGTCCGCCTCCCGGGCATCGAC
>JAICRD010000135.1 GCA_025937535.1 Chloroflexota bacterium
ACAGGATCAGCGGTATTCCCGAAAGCAAAGAGGAAGGCTCTCCTGTGGCGACCACCACGACCCGACCAACCACCACGTCACGACCAAGCTCGAACGGCAACGGACACCACTCGCCCGAGGTCCAGTACGCGCCGCTGGGCCGCGAGGTGCAGCCATTCGCGGAGATGAGAGCGCTGCCGATCGGCCTGGACGAGAGTGTCCGGACGGCGAGCTGCGAACTCCTCAACGAGATCCTGGCCGATACGACCGTCCTGTACGGGCTCTACAAGAAGCACCACTGGAACGTGGCGGGGCCGACGTTCTACCAGCTCCATCTGCTGTTCGACAAGCACGCCGAGGAGCAGCTCGAGCTCGTCGACCTGCTCGCCGAGCGTGTGCAGACGCTGGGCGGCATCGCCGTCGGCGATCCGCGCCACGCGGCGGAGCTGACCACCATCGAGCGCCCGCCGGACGGCGCGGAGGACGTGCCGGCCATGATCACGCGACTGCTGCGGGCGCACGAGGAGATCATCGGCAAGGTGCGCGACGGCATCGAGAAGACCGAGAAGTCCAAGGACTGGGGCAGCAACGACATCCTCATGAGCGACGTGCTGCGCCGGCACGAGCTGCAGGTGTGGTTCATCGGCGAGCATCTGGTGGACGTGCCGCTGATCGAGGACTAGCGCTTGACCCGCCCTCGGTGCGGGGTCGCACCAAGGCAACCAGCCGGGTGGACGGAGTCGGCATGGCTTCTGCCATACGGCACATGCAGAACCATGACGCTGCACACTGCCTCGACCACCACCAAGGCCGATGACCGGCACTTCCTCGAGGTGCTGTGCCTGTGGCGCGGGCTCTACGGCCGTCGCGGCCCGCAGGATCGTGTGGCGGTGGCGACCGTGGCCGAGACGATCGCGGCGGCCGAGGTCCGCATCCGCCTTCGACTTCACCACGACGAGGAGATCCTGCGCCGCTTCGCCGGCGGCTGGCCACCCTCCCGACGCCCTTGAGCCACCGGGGGCTGGTCAGTCCCTGAACTCTGGTTCGCCACTGGCAACATCGGCCAAGAAGTGGCCGATGTTGCCGACAGCCGTGCAGAAACGGCCAAGATCAGCCCGTCCGCCTGGCTGATGCTCCCAGGCGCGGACTACATCGGCCAAGAAGTGGCCGATACGCCCAGCAGCGAGCTAACGAGCCGCGTCCCAGACCTCAAACCGCGGCGGGCTTGCGCTGGGTGAGCTCCTGGAGCGCCGGTTGGAGCTCGTCGCGGAAGAATCGGAAGAAGCCCGCCTGGTCAGGCCCCACCTGGTGGATGTAGACGTTCTCGATGCCTGCGTCGAGGTACTGGCGCACGGAGTCGACGTAGCGCGCGACGTCCGGGCCGACCGGCATCGACTTCGTCATCGACTCGGGAGTGACGAGCTTCGCGGCCTGCTCGAAGTGCATCGGCAGCGGCAGCTCCTGCGAGAGGTCGCCGGGAACCCCGTTCGCCCCCCAGATCTCGTGCAGCGTCTTCGTGCCCTCTTCGACCGTGGGTGCCCAGCAGATCGTCATCTGCCCGTAGGTCGGCTTCTTGTCACCCCCGTCCTCGCGGAACGCGTCAACCAGCTCCGCCCTCGGCGCGGTCGTGATCAATCCGTCGCCGATCTGACCGGCCATCGACGCCGACTCGGGACCGGATGCGGCGACCATGACCCGTATCGGCTCCTGCGGCAGCGTGTAGATCCGGGCGTTCTCGACGACGTAGTACTCGCCGCGGAAGCTGGTGAGCTTGCCCTCCCACAGCTCGCGCATGAGCTCGACGGCCTCGATGAGCATGGCGCGCCGATCGTCGTACGGCGGCCAGTGGTCACCCAGGATGTGCTCGTTGAGGTTCTCGCCGGTGCCGACGCCCAGGAAGAACCGGCCATCGAAGAGGTCCGCGGTCGTGGCGGTTGCCTGTGCGATCACGGCCGGGTGGGTGCGAATCAGCGGACATGTCACGCCCGTCCCGACCTCAAGCGACGACGTCGATCCGGCGATGCCGCCGAGGACGGTCCACACGAACGGCGAATGGCCCTGGACGTCGGCCCAGGGGTGGAAGTGGTCGCTGATAAGGGCGAACTCGAAGCCGGCCTGCTCGGCCTCCGCTGCATTCCTTACCAGGTCGGCCGGCCGATGCTCCTCGCTGCTGAGCGCGTATCCGAAGCGTGTCATCGGCGGCGAACCCTTGCAGGACCGATGCCGCCCCCTCACAACCCGAGCAGGCGCGCCACGCGGTCGTATTGCAGGGCGTAGTCGAGCACCACGAGCGCCAGCACCGCTATCGCCCATGCCGCCTGGCCCGATGCCCACAGCAGCGCGATCGCGATGCCCATCACGCCGAACTCGATCAGCAGCCGGAGCGGCCCGGGCACGATGACGATGGGATCGCCGCCATCGCCCGGCACGCGGAACACCGCCCACACCGTCGCGAGCAGCAACGGCAGCGCGGTGGCCCACAGCCATCGCTGTGCGCCGTCGTGAGCGGTCCAGCCCCAGTAGCCGACGGCGAACAGCGCGACCAGCTCGAGCAGGAAGTGAAGACCGAGGACGGCCGGGGTGGATGACACGGCCACAGTGTGCGCCGATCGGGTGACCCGATAGGACCATACCGGCGGGCCCGATCGTTTCCTACGCTCGCGCACGATGACCTCCCCCACCCGGGTCACCGCCGCACCAGAGGCGGCGCAGTCACTGATGCTCCCCGCGACGCTGCCCACGACCGGGCGGATCGGTGGTGCTCGCCTCTTCGTGCTTGCCGCGGCCGCGGCCGTAGCGCTCAGCCTGGGTGGCGGCCTTCTGCCGAGCGGCGTTCAGCCCCTCGTCGCGCAGCTGATCTTCACCATCGGCGCCATCTGCTCGGCGGTCTTCATCACGCGCGCGTGGGCCGCCTCGACGCCGGAGGATCGACCGTTCCGCAGCGCGGTGCTCGTCGTCATGCTCTCGTGGCTGGCGCTCCAGGCGATCGATGGCTCCGCCCTCCTGTTCCGCACGACGCTGCCGCCCGTCGTCGATTGGGCGCTCCTCGGACTGGTCGGGCTGCTCACCGCTCGCTGCTGGCCGTTCCTCCTGGCCGGACGCTTCTCTCGATCGGAGCGCATCGCCATCGCCCTCGATTCGGCGTCCGTGTTCGCGGCCGTCGGCGCCATGGTCCTCTACGCCATCGGTCAGCGCGCGCTCTCCCAGGACGCGATCTTCGCAACGACGCTCGAGACGGTGCTGCTCATCGGCATTGCGGGCTCGCTGTGCCTCATCGGCGTTGCGTTGACGCCGCCGCGCGGCATGCACGGCTGGATGGCGGTGGTCGTGGGGCTCGTCCTCGCCGGAGGCGCGCGAGCATGGAGCCTCGACGCCGCGCACACCACGCTCGGCACCGCGTGGCTCGTCGTCATCGGCGAGCTGATCGCCGGCTATGGCGCGGCCACCTGGTCGCGCGAGATCGACCCTGATCCCCGGTTCCGCGAGCTCGCGCGGCGCGCTCGCAGCATCCTGCCGATCGCCTCGGTGGGGGTGGCGCCCGGCCTGATCGTGCTCAACGAGTTCAGCGTCCGGGACCAGACGACGCTGATCGTGGACCTCATGCTCGCCGTGGCGCTCGGCATCACCGTCGTGCGCCAGACGATCCTGCTGCGCGACCGCGAGGAGATCCTCCACGCGGCGAGCGACGCGGCGGCGGGCCAGCGCGAAGCACTGATCGACCTGCGCGCCAGCGAGCAGCGGTTCCGCACCCTGCTGAAGCACTCGTCGGACGTGTTCCTGATCCTGGGCATCGACGGCACGGTGAAGTACCAGAGCCCCGCCGTGGAGCAGGTGCTGGGCTACCCCCCGGACGAGCGAATCGGTCGGTCGATCCTGGAGCTGACGCACCCCGACGACATCGGCTTCGTGCGCTCCACCATCGGCGAGCTCATCAGCGTGCCGGGCGGCATGAAGACCGTCGAGCTGCGCTCGCGCCACGCCGATGGCTCGTGGCGCGTGCTCGAGGCCCAGGGCTGGAACCTCGTCGACGACCCGGTCATCGGCGGCATCGTGGTCAACTACCGCGACATCACCGAGCGCAAGGCGCTCGAGCGGCAGCTCGTGCACGACGCCTTCCACGACCCGCTCACGGGCCTCGCGAACCGCGCGCTCATGGTGGACCGCATCCAGCACGCACTCGCCCGTCGCGCGGCCGATGCGGACCTCGCCGTCCTGATCATGGACGTCGACGACTTCAAGACCATCAACGACTCGCTCGGCCACGGCGCGGGCGACCAGGCCATGATCGCGGTCGCCGAACGGCTGCGGGCCAGCCTGCGCCCGGAGGACACGGTCTCGCGCATCGGTGGCGACGAGTTCGCCATCCTGCTCGAGGGCGTCAACGACGAGCTCGTCTCGCGCGTCAGCGAGCGGATCCTCGACGCGCTGCGCTCGCCGTTCGAGCTCGGCGGCATCCAGGTTCACCTGTCGGCATCCATCGGCGTCGCCTTCTCCACCTACGAGACGCGCACGGCCGATGAGCTGCTCCGCAACGCCGACGTTGCGATGTACACCGCCAAGGGCCGCGGCAAGGCGCGCGCGGAGCGGTTCGAGACGTCGATGCACGCCGCGGCCGTCGCCCGCCTGGAGCTCCGCGCGGATCTCGAGCGTGCCGTGGAGCGCGGCGAGCTCCGGCTGCGCTACCAACCCGTGTACGCGCTCAAGTCCGGCGAGCTGTCCGGATTCGAGGCGCTCATCCGTTGGCGCCACCCAACCCGCGGCGAAGTCCAGCCGCTCGACTTCATTCCGTTGGCCGAGGAGACCGGGCTGATCGTGCCGATCGGCAACTGGGTGCTGGAGCAGGCCTGCCGCCAGGCGGTGGCGTGGACGGAGACGTCGGGGCGGGCACTGCACGTATCGGTCAATGTGTCGCCCCGGCAGCTGCGCGAGCCGCACATGGCCGAGTGGGTGCGCCTGGCGCTCTCCTCCACCGGCCTCGCGCCGGAGCAGCTCATCCTGGAGCTCACCGAGACCGGCCTCATGCAGGACGACGAGAGCCAGTTGCGCGAGATGAAGTCACTCGGCGTGCACCTGGCCCTGGACGACTTCGGGACCGGCTATTCGTCGTTGAGCTACCTGGGGCGCTTCCCGATCGACGTGCTGAAGATCGACCAGTCGTTCGTCGCGCAGCTCGGTCGCTCGTCCGAGGTGCCCCCGCTGGTGCGCTCGGTGGTCCAGCTCGGGTCGTCCATGGACCTCTACACCGTGGCCGAGGGCGTCGAGACCGAAGCCCAGCTCGCGCTCCTGCGTGAGATGGGCGTCACCTACGCGCAGGGCTTCCTGCTGGCCAGGCCGATGGACGCCATCGCCGCCTCCCGCCTGCTGGCCTCCGGCGCTCCATTCGGGGCCGCTGCCGCCTCCTAGGTGCCGCTCGTCTCGATATATCGGGGCAAATCCGCACGGGCGCACTGTTGCGCTGCGTTTTCCCGACAGATCGAGTGCTGGTGCGCACGAACGCCGCCGCGCGGCACGTCTCACGCTCGCTGAGACTCGATGCACCGCGGGAACCGCGCGCGCCACGACCGTCACGCGCACAGGACTCGATATATCGCACCACCCCGGCGGGCGCGTACCATGCGCCGATGCTCCACGACTACACCGCGATCACCGTCGAATCGGTCCAGCGCGAGACCGATGCGGCCCTCGCCATGGCCGAGGAGCTGGTCGCGAAAGCCGTCGCCGCTCCCCCATCGTTCGAGGGAACCATGCTGCCGCTCGAGCTGGCCGGCGCCGAACTGGTGCGGGCCTACGGACAGACCGGCTTCATCGGCCAGGTGCACACCGACGAGGCCGTCCGCGACGCGGGCACGGAGGCGGAGGAGCGCATCTACAAGTGGCGCGTCGC
>JAICRD010000134.1 GCA_025937535.1 Chloroflexota bacterium
ATCGGATGATCCTGGCCGAGACGGAGGACTCGGAGCGCGCCGAGGCCAAGGGACGCTGGGAGTACCGTCTCATCGCCCGCGACGGACGCGTGGTGTGGGTCATCGATGACGAGGCGGTCGTCGCGCGCGACCCCGACGGGCGTCCGACCATGGTCCAGGGCATCCTGGTCGACATCACCGATCGAAAGGATCTCGAGGACCAGCTTCGCCACCAGGCACTGCACGACCCGCTGACCGGCCTGCCGAACCGCGTCCTGTTCGTCGATCGCCTCGCCCACGCCCTCGTCCGGCGCGGACCGAAGGACACCGGCCTGGCGGTCCTGTTCGTCGATCTCGACGACTTCAAGGAGATCAACGACACGCTCGGCCACGCGGTCGGCGACGAGCTGCTGCGCCTGGTCGGCGCCCGGCTCTCGGCTGTCCTGCGACCAGCCGATACCGCCGGCCGCCTCGGCGGCGACGAGTTCGCCTTCCTGCTCGAGGAGGTCCGGACCGAGGACCTCGAGCACATCGCCGATCGGATCCTGCGCGCCCTTGCGGAGCCGTTCGATCTGAACGGTCGCAGCGCCACGCTGAGCGCAAGCATCGGCATCGCCACGCGCGACCGCCTTGCCGTCGGCGCCGCGTCGGCCGAGGTCGCCGATGAGCTGCTGCGTGACGCCGACACGGCCATGTACGCGGCGAAGTCGCTCGGCAAGGGCCGCGTCCGGGTCTTCGATCGCCGCATGCACGAGCCCGTCGCCCGTCGGCGTGCCCTGCGTCACGCCCTGGAGGGCGCGCTCGACGGCGATGACCTGACGCTCGAGTACCAGCCGATCGTCGACATGCGCACGGGGGGCACCACCGGCCTCGAGGCGCTGGTGCGCTGGAACCACCCACAGCTCGGCCGGCTCATGCCGGCCGACTTCGTGCCGCTGGCCGAGGAGAGCGGGCTGATCGGGCGGCTGGGGACGTGGGTCGTGACCCGTGCCTGCCGCGACCTCGCGCAGCACTCGACCGTCGTCTCGGTCAACGTGTCCGCGCACCAGCTCGGGTCGGGCGACCTCCCGCGCTTCCTGGAGGCCGCGCTGCGAGAGTCGGGCATGGCGCCGGAGCGGCTCATGATCGAGCTGACCGAGAGCACGCTCGCCTCGGCCGGCGCGGGCGCCGAGACCGAGCTGCAGCGCATCCAGGCGCTCGGCGTGCGCATCGCGCTCGACGACTTCGGTTCGGGCTACTCGTCGCTCGAGTACCTCGGCCGCCTCCCCATCGACGTGCTCAAGATCGACCGATCCCTGGTCGAGCGCGTCCACTTGGAGCCGCAGCGCCAGGAGGTGCTGCGCGCCATCGGCCACATCGCGCGCAAGCTGAAGCTGGCCACGATCGTCGAGGGCGTCGAGCACGAGGCTCAGCGCGACGCGCTGCTCGAGCTCGGCTTCCGCGAGGCGCAGGGTTTCCTCTTCTCGGCGGCCGTGCCCCTTGACGACGCGATGCCCGTGCGCGCGGAGCGCCGCGCCTCGTAGAGAGCGGTCCCGAACCCTCAGGCGGCGGCTCCCTCCATGCCATCGGCGAAGGAGCGCGTGGCTGCCGGCGCAGCGCTGAGCGCCCAGTAGCCGTTCGCACGCCTCGCGAGCACGACCGACGCGTAGGTGAGGACGAGTGCGTTCACCGGATGGAGCGCCGCGACGAGGCTCAGCCCGAACCATTGGTTCAGGTGGACCAGCATGCCCTGCACGATCAGAAGGCCGAGGACACCGAAGGTGAGCCGCTTCTCGGGAACGCGCCCGACGAAGGTCGACAGGATGAGCAGGCCGGTCAGCAGGCCGATGACGTGGGCCATGTTCCGATGCAGCTCGATGTTGCTTGCGCCGACGAAGACGAACATGCCGGCGAAGAAGACCTGGACGCCAAGAGCGACCACGTACGTCCACGCGAGGACCGGGAAGGCGCGGGAGCGGGCGAAGGTGCGGATCACGAGCGGAATTCCTCCATGCGAAGGGAGAGGTTTGCGGCGCCCATGGTCGGATCGCGAGCGTCGATCGACATCCGACGTGCGTGCTGCGCTCGTCCGTCCCTTTGACGTAGCTGCCCACCGGCGAACGGCCGGGGCGGGCGCCGAGACAGAGCTGCAGCGCCTCCTGGTTCGGCTAGAACGCCAGCGCCAGCAGCTCGGCGAAGACCGCCTCGACGTCCACCTCGATCCCGTGGCGCGCGAACCAGGCCGCCACGTTGGCCACGTCGCGATGGAGAAGGTCCGGTGCGTCGGCATTGGTGATGAACTCCACCGCCTGGGGCAGGTCGATCAGCACCATCCGCCCGTTCCACCACAGCAGGTTGTAGGCGGAGAGGTCGCCGTGGACGACGCCCGCGGCGACCAGCGCCCGCACTGAGCCGAGCAGCTGCTGCCAGGCCGATGACGCATCGGCTCGCGAGAGCCGAGCGTTGGCCAGCCGCGGTGCAGCGCGATCGACGTCGCCGATGAACTCCATGAGGACGCCATCGGCCGTTCGCTCGACGGGGTACGGCACCGAGGCGCCGGCGTCCCACGCACGCTGAAGCATGGCCAGCTCCTGAACCGGCCACATGCGGTGCACGAGGTCCTGGCCGTGATCGGTGTGCGTCTCGACGGCACGGCGGTCGCGGCTGCTGAGGTACCAGCCGGCCGAGTAGGCCGACGTGTTGCGATACGCCGTGCTGTGGGCGAAGCCGAGCGCGCGAAGCTCGCCCTTGCCGGGCCGCCTGGGCCGATATCGCTTGTGGGCCAGGAGGACACTCGAGCCGCCGGCGTAGCGCCGCTCGACGACGAAGACTTCGGCCTCCTTGCCCGTCTTCAGCGTCCCCAGCGGCCGGTCGTCGTACGGCTCATCGAGGAGCCACGGCGGAGCCGGACGCGGACGCGCAAGTGAAGGGTGCAACAGATCCCTCCGAGAGTGGGGATGGCCCGACCCTCGGATGCCGCGGAGGCTTAGCTCCGGGCGGGCGAGGCGTCGGGAGGACGGGTTCGCATGACTCTCATGACGGGTCCTCCTTCTCGTTCCCAGCGATGGCGGTTGCTGCGTGCACTATGCCCCGCGTCTGCAGCCCATGGCAAGGGCTCGTGGAGTCCGGCCGATAGATCGCCCGCGCTCGATGGCATACGGAATGCTTTCGGCGTCGGCGTTGCAAACCCTCACCGACGACATCAACGAGCCAATGTCAGCGACCGTGACTCATGCGATCGAGCGGCCGTCCACGAGGCGGCCGCTCGTGCTGGTGGCCGAGGACTCCGGCGACATGCGCTCGCTGCTGATGGACGTGCTCGAGTCGGAGGGCTGCGAGGTCATCGCGGTCCCGTCCGGCGCGCGAGCGCTATCGGCGATGACCGAACGCCGGCCCGACCTGGTCATCACCGACCTCTTCATGCCCGGCATGTCCGGATTCGCGTTGCGCGCGCTCATGCTCAAGCGGCCGGACCTGTCCGCCATTCCGGTCATCGTGCTGTCTGCCTACTGGCATCGCCCCAGCGAGACACTCGAGGTTGCGGATGTCATCACGAAGCCGATCAACATCGACCGGCTCGTCGGCAGCGTGCGTCGCCTGATCCCCGCGGTGAGGACCGAGAGCGCCTGAGGCACCGCCGATGCAGTCGGCAGACTCATGACCGATCAGCCAGTACGCGAACCGATGCCGCCGGACCCCGAACGCGACCGCATCGACGTCGACGCCGACAACGAATCCGATGAGCTCACCCGGCCTCCCACGCGGCCCAGCATGGCCGAAGGCGCGGAGGAGGATGCCGGTCCGCGTCCGCCACGCCCGAGCCAGGCCGAGGGTGAACGCGATGGGCGCAGCGCCGGCGCTGACTAGGGGATCCCCAGGCGTGCGGCGCCCCACCCCGGGAACGTCTCGTCCTCCGCGGGGAAGGTGAGCTCCTCATCGAACCCAGCGTCCTCATCGGCGGGAGCCGCGACATCGCTCCACGCCGACGAGGGTGGGTCGTTCCGGACTCCTGCGCCGCCGAGGCCAACCGCCGGCGCGGCCGTGTGGTCGACGTCCCTGGCTGGTCCCTGCATCGGCTTCCCCCCAATGGCGCATGTCCCGGTGACACGGCAGAAATGCAGCCGCCATGCCAGACACATGCGGCGTGGCGCAAGGAATGCATTGGCGTCTCGAACCACCCGCCAATCAGACTGGAGCCCATCGCTGTGCGCCGCCTCCTCGCGCCGCTGTTTGTCATCACCCTCGTCCTCGCCGCATGCGAGTCGGAGACGGAGACGTCGCCCTCTGCACCAGAGCCCTCGGATGCCGCCTCTGCCCAGGCCAGCCCGTCGGCGGAACCTTCCGCCTCCGAGGCACCCGCCGCGGGACCGACCATGACTGACGAATTGCTGGGCGTGGAGGTCGCCGCCTCGGGCCTGACCGAGCCGACCTCGCTCGCCTTCATCGGCGCGGACGAGTACTTCGTCACCGAGAAGAGCACCGGCGAGGTGCATCACGTGGTGGGCGGCGACATCGGCGAGCCGGTGATCGACCTTGCCGTCAACTACTTCGACGAGCGCGGCCTGCTCGGCATCGCGCTGCATCCCGACTTCGAAAGCAACGGCCACGTGTACCTGTACTGGACGGCCAGCGGCGAGGGCGAGGGCGACGACGGACTGCTCGGCCCGGATACCGACGACGAGTTCACGTTGCCCGACCTGGGCAACCGGGTCGATCGCTTCACCTGGGACGGCGAGCAGCTCACCTGGGATATGAACCTGGTCCAGATGCGCAGCAACACCCTCGACACCGATACCTCGGGCCGCATCCGGGGCAACCACGACGCCGGCCCGATCGTGTTCGGGCAGGACGGCAAACTGTTCATCATCAACGGCGACCAGAACCTGCGCGGCCAGTACCAGAACCTGACCGACGGGCCGGCGCCGGACGACATGAACTTCACCGGCGTGATCCTCCGCCTCAACGATGACGGCAGCATCCCGGAGGACAACCCGTTCTACGACGTCGGCGCCGAGATGGGCGGCGAGGCCGGCGAGAACGTCCAGATGACGTGGGCCTACGGCATCCGCAACAGCTTCGGCCTGGCGGTGCACCCCGAAACTGGAGACCTGTGGGAGACCGAGAACGGCGACGATAGCTGGGACGAGGTCAACATCTTCCCCGCCGGCTCGAACTCGGGCTGGATCCAGCTCATCGGCCCGCCGGAGCGCTTCGACGAGTTCCGCCAGATCGAGACCGAGTCGGAGGATGGCCTGGACAATCCCGATTTTCCGCCGGACCAGCTTGCCGAGAGCGCGGACGAGGCGATGACCCGCCTCTTCGAGCTCGAGGGCAGCACCTACCGGCCGCCGGCCTTCGCCTGGAAGTTCCCGCCCGCGGTGACCTCCATCGCCTTCGTGACCGATGACGCTCTCGGCGAGTCGTCGGTTAACACCGCCTGGCTGGGCACGGTCCTGACCGACAGCCTGCTGCGCTACCCGCTGGCCGAGGACGGATCGGGCTTCGACTTCGGCGATGACCAGGGGCTCGCCGATCTCGTGGACGACAACGCGCAGAAGGGCGACCTCGGCGAGAGCGCGGCGTACGTGGTCGGCACCGGCTTCGGGGTCGTGACCCACATCGTGCCCGCGCCGGACGGGCTTCTCTACGTGGCCAGCATCAGCAACGGCGCGGTGTACCGCATCGGGCCTGCCGACCGGGTTGGAGGCGGGGGAGCGCCGGCGGGGTCGGCCGCACCCAGCGGAGACGCCCAGGGAGAGGTGGTCGAGATCACCGTCGGGACCGATACCGGCGCGGCCAACCTGTTCGATCCCGGCGAGGTCAGTGTTCCGGCAGGCGCCACGGTGCGGCTGACCTTCACGAACGATGCGACCGTGCCGCACAACCTCACCTTCGATGACCCGATCAACGCGGCGACGGCCGTGACCGTGCAG
>JAICRD010000174.1 GCA_025937535.1 Chloroflexota bacterium
CCGTGCGCGAGGCGGTGGTGGCGACCATGGGGGAGGTTCCGGACGCCCCCGATACAGTCGCCATCGTTCCACCCGGCGCCAGCCTCCCCGTACCGGGAGAGGTAACGCTCGAGGACGGCACGTCGCTCGGCCGCCTCGTCGCCATGCCGCCGGATGCGCCGTTCGGTTATCACTCGCTCGTCGCCCACGACGGCACGGAGCGCCTGCTCATCACCGGCCCAGGCCGCTGCCACCTTCCCGACGGCCTGCGCGAGTGGGGATGGGCGATCCAGCTGGCCGCCACGCGCTCCCGGCGCAGCTGGGGCATCGGCGACCTGGCCGATCTCGAGGCGCTCGGGCGCTGGTCGGCCCATGTCGGCGCCGGGTTCCTGGCAGTCAGCCCGCTCGGGGCGCCAAACCCCGGCCCGGATCCCGAGCCGAGCCCGTACTACCCGAGCACGCGCCGTTGGGGCAATCCGCTGCACGTCGCGGTCGCCGCGGTGCCCGGCGCGGACCGCGTCGGCGAGGGCATGGCACGCCTCCAGGCTGAGGGCCGGGCACTCAACGCCGAGCGGCTCATCGACCGGCGAGAGATCGCGCGGCGCAAGCTCGCCGCGCTGGAGGCCGTCTGGCGTCTCGAGGCCGACCGGCGGGAGTTCGAGGCCTGGCGCGCCGCGCAGGGCGAGCCGCTGGAACACTGGGCGACCTTCGCGGTCCTCACCGAGCGCCACGGTCCGGGCTGGCAGCGATGGCCGGAGGAGCTGCGACGGCCGGAGGGCGGTGCGGTGGCTCGCGTGGCCGATGCCGAGCGCGACCGCGTCGGCTTCCACGCCTGGATCCAGTGGTGTTTCGACCGCCAGCTGGCCGATGCCTCGCGAGCCATCCGGCGGATCGCCGACATGCCGGTCGGCGTCGACCCGGGTGGCTTCGACGCGTGGGACTGGCAGGAGCAGCTGGCCCTGGGCGCGTCGGTCGGGGCGCCGCCGGACCGCTTCAACACCGCCGGCCAGGATTGGGGCCTGCCGCCGTTCGTCCCGGCGCGGCTGCGTGCGGCGGGCTACCGGCCGTTCATCGACACGATCCGCGCGCAGCTGCGCCACGCCGGCGGGCTCCGGATCGACCACGTGCTCGGCCTGTTTCGCCTGTGGTGGATGCCGCGTGGCGCCGATCCGTCGCGCGGCGCCTACGTCCGTGCCGACACGGACGAGCTGCTCGAGATCGTGGCGCTCGAATCACACCGGGCGGGGGCGGTCATCGTCGGCGAAGACCTCGGCACGGTGCCCGGCGGCGTCCGTCGCGAGCTCCGGCGGCGCCGGCTGCTGTCGACGCGCCTCGCCCTGTTCGAGCGCGAGCCCCCGGAGCGGTACCCGCGCCAGTCGTTCGCCGGCGTGACGACCCACGACCTGCCGACCATTGCGGGCATCTGGAGCGGCGCCGATCTCGCGGATCAGCGCGCGGCGGGCGTCGAGGCCAACGCATCCGGCATGGCGGCGCTGCGCGCCACGCTCTCGCGCGCGGCCGGCACGGCGGCGGAGAGCTCGGCCGAGGAGGTCGCCATCGCCCTGCATCGGCGCCTGGCGCAGGCACCGCCCGCGCTCGTCGCCGCCACGCTCGAGGACGCGCTCGGAGTCGAGGAGCGGCCGAATCTCCCCGGAACGGTGGCGCCGCAGCGGGCCAACTGGTCCCTCGCGCTGCCGTCGCCGATCGAGGAGCTCGCGGCCGACCCGCGCGTGGCGGGGCTCATTGACGCTCTACGCCGGTAGCGACGAGCTCTCACTCCCGCATCCGATTCATCGGATGCATCGCGCGGACGGATCGAGGCCATGGGCGCCCCGGGCACCGTTCGTCCGAAGTCGGTGTGCGGCGGTCAGCCGGGAACGAGGATCAGCCCGGAGAGCGGCGGCAGGCTCAAGGTCGCCGAGGCCGGCTGGCCATGCCACGACTCCTCCAGCGCCTCCACGCCGCCGTAGTTGCCGACGTTCGAGCCGCCGTAGTGCTCCGAGTCGGAGTTGATGGCCTCGATCCAGCGCCCCGCGCGTGGCAAACCAAGACGGTAGTCGTGGCGTGGCACCGGCGTCAGGTTCAGCACCACCACCGCGAGCGAGTCACCGGCCCGGCGAATCCAGGAGTAGACCGATGCTTCGACGTCGGACGCGTCGATCCAGGCGAATCCCTCCGTGTCGTGATCGGCCGCCCAGAGGGCTGGCGTCTCGGCATAGGTGCGCCCGAGGTCCTCGACGAAGCGTGCCACTCCACCGTGCATCGGTGCATTCAGCAGCTCCCACGGCAGCGGCCGGTCGTGGTTCCACTCGTCCCACATCGCCAGCTCGGCGCCCATGAACAGCAGCTTCTTGCCCGGCTGCGCCCACATGTCGACCAGCAGCGCGCGAAGGTTCGCGAAGCGCTGCCACTCGTCGCCCGGCATCTTGCGCACCAGCGAGCCCTTCCCGTGGACGACCTCGTCGTGCGAGAGCGGCAGCACGAACTGCTCGGTGTTGGCGTACAGGCCGCGGAAGGTCAGCTTGTCGTGGTGGTAGCGCCGGTGCACCGGGTCCTCGCTGAAGTACTTGAGCGTGTCGTGCATCCAGCCCATGTCCCACTTGAAGCCGAAGCCGATGCCACCCAGGTACGTCGGCCGGGTGATGCCCGGAAAGGCGGTCGACTCCTCCGCGATGGTCACGACGCCCGGGAACCGGCCGTAGACCCGTTCGTTCATCTCGCGCAGGAAGCCGATGGCCTCCAGGTTCTCGCGTCCACCGTGCACGTTCGGGGTCCACTGGCCCGCCTTGCGCGAGTAGTCGAGGTAGAGCATCGAGGCCACCGCATCGACCCGCAGCCCGTCGATGTGATATCGGTCACACCAGAAGAGGGCGTTGGCGACGAGGAAGTTGCGGACCTCGGGCCGGCCGAAGTCGAAGATGAGCGTGCCCCAGTCGGGATGCTCGCCGCGCTTCGGATCGGCGTGCTCGTACAGCGGCGTGCCATCGAATCGGCGCAGGGCGAAGTCGTCGGTCGGGAAATGGGCCGGCACCCAGTCGACGATCACCCCGATGCCGCCGTTGTGGAGCGTCTCCACCATGGCGGCGAAGTCGTCGGGGTTGCCGAAGCGCGCCGTCGGCGCGTAATAGCCGGTGACCTGGTAGCCCCATGAGCCGTCGAATGGGTGCTCGGCGACCGGTAGCAGCTCCACGTGGGTGAAGCCGAAGCGATGGCAGTGCTCGACCAGCTTCTCGGCCGCCTGGCGGTAGCCCAGCCACGAGCCGTCGGGGTTGCGCATCCAGGATCCCAGATGGACCTCGTAGGCCGCCATCGGTGACCGATACGGATCCCGCCCCGCACGATCGCGCATCCAGGCGTCATCCGTCCATGGATAGACCGATGGGTCCCAGACGCGCGACGCCGTCTCCGGGCGGACCTGCATGCTGAAGGCGAGCGGATCGGCCTTCAGACGCAGCTTGCCGTCGGCGCCGAGGATCTCGAACTTGTACAGCTCGCCGGCGCCGATGCCCGGCACGAACAGCTCCCAGACGCCGGAGGCGCCCATCGAGCGCATCGGCATGAGCCGGCCATCCCAGCGGTCGAAGTCGCCGACGATCCGAACGCTGCGCGCATTGGGGGCCCACACGGCGAAGCTCACGCCGGCGACGCCCTGGTGCGTGCGGGGGTGCGCGCCGAGCACGTCGTACAGCCTCTCGTGCGTGCCCTCGGCAATCAGGTGCAGGTCGACCTCGCCGATGGTCGGGCCGAACCGATACGGATCGTCGCGCTCCCAGGTGTTGCCATCCGGGAACGTGAAACGCACCCGGTAGGCGAACTGGCCCGGGGCGAGGTCGGGGACGAGGCCCGACCACAGCCCGTCGCCGAGTGGCTCCATCGGCGCGGTGCCGCCATTCGGAGCGACCAGCTCGGCGGTCGCGGCATCGGGATGGAAGGCGCGCACCACCGTGCCGCCGACGGCATGGTGGGTGCCGAGAACGGCGTGCGGGTCGTGGTGCTCGCCGCGTGCGATCCGGGCGATCTCCTGCTCGGGCGGCGCGGACGCGTTCGTCATGCTGGAGACCATACGCGCCCAGCGGCAAGATGCGTGCGAGCGGGCGCCGACCGTGCGGCAGATCGGGATCATGGAGCGTGGACGTTTCGCCGCGAAAGGTCCTGCTGGCCGGCCACAGACCGCGTGGTAGGGTAGCGCCGCGTCCAGGTGCATCCGAGCACCGCATCGGTTCATCACAGCGTCCGTCCTGTCGTGCCCGGGCCGGCGAAAGCGCATCACGAGAGGGACCTTGGGACTCTTCGACGGCCTCCTCGGCCTCCTGAGCCACGACGTCGGGATCGACCTCGGCACGGCCAACACGCTCGTCACCGTCCGCAACCGCGGCATCGTCATCAGCGAGCCCAGCGTTGTGGCCATGGACACGCGCTCGAAGCGCGTACTCGCCATCGGCGCCGAGGCGAAGCGCATGGTCGGCCGCACGCCGGCGAACATCGTCGCCATCCGGCCGCTGCGCGACGGGGTCATCAGCGACTTCGACGTGACCGAGCAGATGATCCGGTACTTCATCAACAAGGTGCATGACCGCTACGCGCGCATCCCGCGCCCACGCGTGCTGGTCGGCATCCCGTCGGGCGTCACCGAAGTCGAGAAGCGGGCCGTCCGAGACGCGACCATCAACGCCGGCGCCCGCTGGGCGCGCCTGATCGAGGAGCCGATGGC
>JAICRD010000160.1 GCA_025937535.1 Chloroflexota bacterium
CCCCTCCGGCAGGATTCGCGGCCCCAGCAGCACCCAGCCGAGGACGACGACCACGAGCAGCGCTGCCAGGATCAGCATCGGCCGCAGGTCGGGACGGTACTCGGACGGCTCCCGGCGGGGCGGTGGATCGCTCGACACGGAGGGGGATGCGCCTAGATCTCGCCGAGGTACGCCTGACGGACCTGCTCGTTGGCGGCGAGGTTGGCGGCCGTATCGGCCAGGATGATGCGGCCGGTCTGGATCACGTAGCCGCGGTGGGCGGCGTTGAGCGCCATGAGGGCGTTCTGCTCGACCAGCAGGACGGTGGTGCCCTGGGCGTTGATCTCCTCGATGATCTTGAAGATCTGCTCGGTCAGGATCGGCGAGAGGCCCATGGAGGGCTCGTCCAGCAGGAGGATCGATGGGCGGGCCATCAGCGCGCGGCCCATGGCCAGCATCTGCTGCTCGCCGCCGGACATGGTCCCCGCCTTCTGGGATCGGCGTTCTCGGAGCCGCGGGAAGAGGTCGAAGACGCGGGCGACGTCGTCGTCGATGCGCTCGCCGTGTCGGCTGAAGGCGCCCATCTGGAGGTTCTCGAAGACGCTCATCCGGCTGAAGACCTTGCGTCCTTCCGGAGAGTGGGCGATGCCCTTGCTCACGATCTCGTGCGGCGGGAGGTTATGGATGGCGCTCCCTGCCAGGCGGATCGACCCGGAGCGCGGGCGGTGCGTGCCGCTGATGGCGCGCAGCGTCGTGCTCTTGCCGGCACCGTTGGAGCCGATGAGGGTCACGATCTCGCCACGCGCGACGTTGAGCGAAATGCCCTTGAGCGCCTCGATGTTGCCGTAGAAGACGTGCACGTCCTCGAGCTCGAGGAGCGTGTCGCCGCGGTGGCCGGCGCCGGTGTGATCCGGCCGCGGGTCGACGGTCGTGGCGGTCGTATCGGTCATTGCTGGGTCGCCTGCTTGCCCAGGTAGGCCTCGACCACCCTGGGGTTGGTCCGGATCTGCTCGGGGCTTCCCTCGGCGAGGACCTCGCCGTAGTCGAGCACCGTGATCCGCTCGCTGATGCCCATGACGACCTTCATGTCGTGCTCGATGAGCAGGACGGTCAGGTCGAGCTCGTCCCGGAGGCGCTTGACGAGCGCCGTCATCTGGGCCGTCTCGCCCGGGTTCATGCCGGCGGTCGGCTCGTCCAGCAGCAGCAGCTTCGGGTTGCTGGCGAGCGCGCGCGCGAGCTCGAGCCGGCGCTGATCGCCGTAGGGCAGGTTCTTGGCCCAGTCCTCCTCGTACCGGCGCGGCAGGCCGACCAGTCGCAGCAGCTCGCGGGCGCGCTTGCGGATGGCGGCCTCCTCCTCGCGGACGGCCGGCAGCTTCAGCAGCGACGCCCACCAGCTGGCCTTCATCCGCGTGTGTGCCCCGGTCATGACGTTGGCGATGACCGTCATGGCGCCGAAGAGGCGGATGTTCTGGAACGTGCGCGCGATGCCGAGCTCGACGATGTCGTGCGGCGTGAGCCCGACGATCGACTGGTCCTCGAATCGAATGTCGCCGGAGGTCGGCTCGAGCATCCCCGTCAGCTGGTTGAAGAAGGTCGTCTTGCCCGCACCATTGGGGCCGATGAGCGACACGATGCCGCCACGCGGGATGATGAAGTCGACGTCCTTGTTCGCCACGAGGCCACCGAAGCGCATGGTGACCTTGTCGGCGCGAAGGATGGCATCGGCCTCGGCCGCGGCTGGCGCGGCGGCGGTATCGGTCATGGTGTCCGTCATGTCGTGACCACCGGCTTTCCGGTCTCCTCGCCCGCCTCCGCGGCGTACTGCGCGTCATCCTCGCCCTCGTCCTCGTGCAGCTCGGCTCGACGGACCCGGCTGGGCAGCAGGCCCTCGGGACGCAGGATCATCATGATGACCAGCACGGCGCCGTAGATGAGGAGCCGATATTCGGCAAACTCGCGCAGGAACTCGGGCAGGCCGACCAGCACCAGGGCGCCGAGCACGACGCCGAAGATGTTGCCCATGCCGCCCAGGATGATGAGGGCCAGGGCGTTGATGCTGACCAGGATGTTGAAGCTGTCGGCGAAGATCACGCCGATCTTGGCGGCGAACAGCGCGCCGGACACGCATCCGAAGGCGGCGCCCAGGCCGAACGCGAGCAGCTTGTAATAGGTCGTGTTGACGCCCGTCGCCTCGGCGACCGATTCGTCCTCGCGCATCGCGTTCCAGGCGCGACCCACCCGCGAGGCCGCCAGGCTGGATGCGCCGATGGCGGCGAGGATGCAGAAGAACAGGATCGGGTAGTAGATCGACTGCGGGTCGCGGTCGAAGGGCAGCGGCGGCGGGATGGACAGGATTCCCTGCGCGCCGCCGGTCACCGGCTGCGCCCACTGGGACTTGAAGATCTCTCGAGCGATCTCGCCGAAGCCGAGCGTCACGATGGCCAGGTAGTCGCCCCGCAGGCGGAGCACCGGGGCGCCGACGAACAGGCCGACCATGGCCGCCGCGACGATGACGAACGGCAGCGCGCCCCAGAACGGCAGCTCGGGACTGAAGGCCGGCGATGCCGGGGAGGTCAGGACCGCCGTGACGTAGGCGCCGACCGCGTAGAAGGCCACGTAGCCGAGGTCCAGCAGGCCGGCGAATCCGACGACGATGTTCAGGCCGAGGCCGAGCAGGACGTAGATGCCGACGGTCCCGACCACCTCCGACAGCCGCTGGCCGACGATCAGCGGCAGCAGCAGCAGGAGCACCACGATCACGCCATACGCGCCGAGCTTCAGGTTGCGCTGCCGGTCGGGGGGCATTGCCTCGACGCGCGCGCGGGCTCGATCGCCGCGCGTCGCCCACGCGTACACGCCGGCCGCCACCAGGGCGTACACGAGCACGAAGCCGATGGGCGTCAGGCCGCCGCGGTCGTAGAGAAAGTCGTCGACGACGTTGAGGCTCAGGTTGCGGAAGACGGCGCCGAGGAAGGGCTCCATCAGGCTGACCAGCAGCGTGACGATGGCGGCGATGGTGACGGTTCGCGCGACCGGGCCCGAGACCACGTTGAGCGCCGCGCCGGCCGCGCCGAGCAGGGCCCCGCCCACGATCAGGATGATCGAACCGACGCCGATTCCCTGCCCGAACAGGAGGATCTCGGCCAGCTGCGGGCGGGCGTTGACGAAGATCCAGTCAACGTCGACGTTCAGGATGATGACGCACAGGAGTGCCAGGACCAGGCCGACCACGGCGCCGGCGACCGCGCCGCTGGCGAGCGCCCGGCTCGGGGTGGGCGCCACGTCCGTGTCGCGCTGCAGGATCCCGGCGCGCCAGCCGACCAGGATGGCGATCAGCATCGGCAGGACCGAACCGACGGTGACGATGCCGGAGATGAAGTCGCGCGCCTGGAAGGTCCCGACCATGCCGACCAGGCTGACGTGCAGCGCCCCGAAGCCGCCGAGGAGGCCGAGGAACGCAGCGCGCTTCATCCAGGGCTGCATCACACGTTCTCCTTGCGACCGAGCAGGCCCGATGGGCGGAAGATCAGCACCAGCACCAGCACGCTGAAGGCGATGACGTCCTGCAGCTGGTTCGGCGACGGGATGTTGTAGCCGGTCAGGAAGAGGTTCGGGCCGACCTGCTCCAGGATGCCCAGGATCAGCCCGCCGATGGCGGCGCCGATGATGTTGCCGATCCCTCCGAGCACCGCCGCGGTGAAGGCCTTGATGCCGGGCAGGAAGCCCATGAAGAAGTGGACCTGGTTGAAGATGAGCGTGTAGAGGATCGCCGCCGACCCCGCCAGCAGGCCGCCGATGGCGAAGGTGGTGACGATGATGCGATCGACGTTGATGCCCATCATCGCGGCGACGTCCTTGTCCTCGCTGACGGCTCGCATCGCCCTGCCGGTCCGGGTCTGGTTGATGAAGAAATAGAGCGCGAGCATGAGGCCGATGGCCGCCAGGATCACCACCATGTCATCGATGTCGATCCGGAAGAAGCCCAGGTCAATGACGCCTTCGAAGAGGTTGTAGCCGGGGAAGGCCCGCACACCGGAGCCGAAGAAGCCACGCGCCGTGTACTGCAGGAACAGCGATGCGCCGATGGCGGTGATGAGCGGCACGAGGCGCGGGGCGTTTCGAAGCGGCCGGTACGCGATCCGCTCCAGCAGCACAGCGACCAGCATGCTGATGAGCATCGCCGTGGCGAGCACCAGCACGAAGGCAAAGACGGGGTTCGAGTCCATGAATCCGACCTCGTTGAGGCCGGCGGCCATGAACCAGCTGCTGAAGGCGCCCCACATGAACACCTCGCCGTGGGCGAAGTTGATCATGAAGAGGATGCCGTAGACGAGCGTGTAGCCCAGCGCAATGAGGGCGTAGACGCTGCCCAGGGCGATGCCCGCGACGACGAGGTTCTGCCAGCTCGACGGAGAGATGCGGCCCTGCCCGAGGGTCAGCACGGCACCGATCAGCGCGAGGAGGATCAGTCCTCCGCCGACGGTCCAGAGGATCAGCTTGATCGCGTCGATGCGAATTGGGCGACGTGCGGGCATCTGGAGACCCTGCGTTGCTCGGGTTCGGTGGTAGAGCTAGGGGGTGAGCCGGGGAAACCGGCTCACCCCCTATCGGTCAGATCTGTCTCAGCCTAGCGGCTTGACGATCAGTTCTCGGGCCAGATTCGGACGAATTCGCCGTCCTGGACCTCGCTCACGCTGATCTTCGCGTCGGCGCAGTCGCCGTTCTCGTCGCAGGTCAGCGTGCCGGTGATGCCTTCGTAGCCCTCGGTGGCGAAGAAGGCATCTCGGAGTGCCGTTCGGGGGATGTAGGTGGTCCCTCCATCCTCGAACGCCACCGCCTCGATCGCGTCGGCCAGCATGTTGTACGCGTCGAACGCGTGCGCATGGAACGCGCTGATCGGAGCGTCCTCACCGGAGATCTCCGTGTAGGCCGGCAGGAACTCGGCCTCGTAGAAGTCGCCGGAGAAGGCCAGGTCGGGACCCGAGAGCACGGCGCCCTCCGCGGCATCACCGGCAGCCTCGATCCAGTCGGGGCTCAGGATGCCGTCCGCGCCTCCGAGGACGGTGTCCTCGAGGCCCGGCGTCTCGCG
>JAICRD010000039.1 GCA_025937535.1 Chloroflexota bacterium
ACGGGATGTCATCGGCCAGGAGCATGAGCCGATCCGCGCCGAGCGCCAGGTAGTCGCGCAGCTTGTCGACGAGCAGGGACGCGTCGGCCGCGTCGACGTACGAGATGCGGAGCGGGCGGAGCCCGATCCAGAACGCCATGCCCAGGGCATGGCAGTGCTCGCCAAAGGCGTGGAGCGCGCGACGCTGATCCGCCGGATACGGCGTGCGCCAGTCGGTGTTCTGGTACCGATCCGACTTGGGCGCATAGACATAGGTGTCGAAATTACGGTTTGCGACGAAATCGGCGACCCGCCGCCGCTCGTCCCAGGTCCAGGTCCGGTCGTAGAAGCCCTCGATGAGCCCCTTGATCGCGAAGGTCACTCCGCCAGACCGATACCGACGGTGACGAGCTCCCATGGCCCGGCCTCGACGAGGATCATGCCGTCCGACACGGTGACGTCGCCGTCCTCTGACGGCTGTTCGGCCAGGTCGAGTCGCCGAGCGCCCGCAACCGGCCGATGCGGCCGCAGGCGCGCGGTCCGCGCCCCACCGGATTGGTTCAGCAGTCGGACCACCAGCTCGTCGCGCTCCTCCGCGCGCTTCACGGCCGTGACCTCCAGGTCGCCGTCGACCTCGAGGAGGCTGCCCGCGGCCGGCAGCGTCGGCCCATCAGCGATCGGGTCACGCCGCCACGGATCGGTCAGCGGACGCGCCCCGGGCAGCTCCACCGACAGCACCGGCGTTGTGAACTCGTGCGCCGACCGGTGCGTCCCGGCGGCCGACCACGATCCCGCGTGCGGGATGATGCTGTACTCGGCAACGAACGGGCCGATCATCTGCGCTTCCGGCGTCGGCATCAGCGGACCCGCGCCCTCGATGCGGGTCAGCAGGTCGCCGCGCGACAGGTAGCCGACCGACCGCACCAGGGTCAGCGCCACCGTCCCCCGGCCGTCGTCCAGCACGGATGCCTCCGACAGCCCGCGGTTCGCGATGGTCAGGCCGCGGCCATCGGCGTCGACGCTGGTGAACGACTGCTGCGGGAACTCGGGCACGGCCGGCTCGGCGCTGCCACGCTCGATCGCGTCGACCGCCACCGGGCGCTCGACGACGCAGAAGGCGGATTCGGCCTTCGAGACCTCGACGGGGGCGCCCAGCGAGAGGAAGACGCGCAGCCGATGGTCGCGCGCGGTGTTCACGCCGTGCGTCCGGATGTCGACGCGCTTCACGCCGGCGTGGAGCGTGACGTCGCTGTGCAGCTGGAACCGGACCATCGTGGACGAGCGGCTGCGGCGGTCATCGGTCAGCCCTTCAGGGAGCGCCCAGTCCCAGGTGAGCCGCAGGGTTGCCCGGGCCGGACCGACCTCGAGCCAGGTCATCGACGGTCGCACGTCGCGCGTGCTGAAGATGGCATCGCCGACCGGCCACGAGTAGTTGTATTCGTCGCCGGCATCGCCGCCATCGGCGAAGACGTTGAGACCCGCGTACTTGAACCCGGTCGCGCGATCGACCACGGTCAGCGATCCGTCGGCGGGCTCGACCACCACCGACAGGTGCTGGTTCTCGAGCCGGTTCGGCCCGACGGCCAGGTCGCCCGCCAGCGCCGCTCCCTTGTCGCGCGCCACGATGCCGAGGATCGTGTGGTCCAGCGCCCACGGGCGCTGCGAGGCCGTCTCGCGCCTCTCGAGATGGAAGCGCCGATAGCCCAGCGACGGAATGTCGCGTGCCACGAAGGCAACCTCGGTCCAGCGCCGGCTCGGCAGGGCGGTGCGGCGCTCGATCGTCTCCCGCGACTGGAACGGGACCTCCCCGCCGGCGTCGTCAACGAGGCGCCAGGTCGCGGGCGTGACCTCTAGCGAGGGGTCGACCAGCATGCGGGCGGCATCGGTGCGGGCGAAGCCGAGTGGATTGAGCACGATGAACGGCCGTCCCTCGTCCGGGACCCCATCGGTCGCTACGCGCACGGCGATACGCTCGCCGGCGCGCAGGGCGAGGAAGCGCCCGAGATCGATGGCCTCCTCGTAGCGGGCCACGTTCTGGCGGTGCACCTCGTCGATCGAGCAGCCCGTGATCGAGTCGTGGGGCTGATTCTGGACCACCAGGCGCCAGGCGGCCCACAGCGCGCTGTGTTCATACGGCCCTCCGAGCGACCAGGCCAGCGCCTGCATCGGCTCCGCGTGGCGCTCGAGGGCAACCTGCGCGTCGTGGTTGAGACGCTTCAGATGCAGGCGCGTGCTCGTTACGCCCGGCAGGAGATGCGCCTTGCGTCCGAAGGCGCGACCCTCGCCGTGCCACACGATCGACACGCGGTCCGCATCAACGCGCACCTCGTCCAGGTAGCCGACCAGCGAGCCCTGCTCATAGCAGGCGGACCCCTGGGTTGCGGCGTTCAGGCGTCGGAGCAGCTCCGGCAGCCGCTCGTCGACCGGCAGGTGGTCTCCACCGTACGGCTGGAGCACCCGCGGCCCGGTGGTATACGGCCGCAGGTAGTCGAGGATGTCGCGCTCCTTGGCTGTCCACCGTTCCCATGCGGTCGTATCGGTCAGCGCGTTCTCGGGCGCATGGCTGACGTAGTACTCGTGCGCCAGGTAGACGGCCAGGACCCGGCTGCCATCGGGCGCCTCCCACCAGAACTCGCTCTGCATCTCGTCCGGGAAGCGCCCGCGACCGTGGATGTGCGGGTAGTACGGCCGGTCCGTCGCCGGCGGGCTGAGCAGGTCGACCGCGTTCGGGTCCGTGCCCTGTCCCGGCGGTGGCGCGCCGAACCCGCGCCACACGACAGCGCCGCCAATGCCGAAGCCGGCGAGGATCTGCGGGATCTGGGCGGCGTGGCCGAACTGGTCGGGCAGGTAGCCGACCTGCATGAGCGGCACGTCGAGCGCCTCAGCCACGCGGCGCCCGAGCCACAGGTTCCGAATCGCCGATTCGCCCGACGGGATGAGCGTGTCCGCCAGCACGTACCACGGCCCGACGTGGATGCGCCCCTCCCTGATCCGCGCGACCAGCCGCTCGCGCTGCTCGGGCCGCAGCTCCAGGTAGTCCTCGAGCATCACCGCCTGGCCGTCGAGCACAAAGGTGGTGAACGTGTCGTCGGCGTCCAGGATGTCCAGCAGCCGATCGATCAGGTCGGCCAGCCGGACGCTGAAGTCGCGCCGGGTGGTCCACCATTCGCGATCCCAGTGCGTGTGGTGATAGACGATGACGCGCATCGGCGCGTCGGCGGGGGTCATGCCCGCATCGTAGGTTCTGCCGCCTGCAGCGCGCCGGCAGCCGGCGCCGAGAGCCAGGCCCGCGCCTCCCGTCCGGTCCGCTCGAGATAGGCCGATGCGATCGCCGCCATCGCGGCCTCCGCCCGCCCGACCTCGACCAGGTTCACCGTGCAGCCACCGAATCCCGCACCCGTCATGCGGGCAGCAATGACGCCGTCGGTGTGCGACGCGATCTCGACCAGCGCATCCAGCGCCGGTGTGGACACCTCGAAGTCGGTTGCCAGGCTGGCGTGGGAGGCGGCGAACAGCTCGCCGATGCGCGCGCGGTCGTCGCTGCCAAGCGCCTCGACCGCGCCGAGGACCCGCGCGTTCTCGGTCACCACGTGCCGGGCACGGGCGGCAAGGAGGGGCGGCAGGTTCGCGGTCGCGACCAGCTCGGCCGATGCATCGCGCAGTGCCGCCACGCCGAGCAGCCGGGCCGCCTCGTCGCACTCCTCGCGGCGCCGGTTGTAATCACCTCGACCGAGCTGTCGCCGGTGGCCGGAATCGACCACCAGCAGGCGCAGGTCGTCGGGAATGGCGACGTCTGAGGTCTCGAGGGAGCGGCAGTCGATGAACAGCGCGGCTCCGCCCCGAGCGGAGAGGGACGCGAGCTGATCCATGATCCCGGACCGAACGCCGACGTGGACGTTCTCGGCGCGCTGGCACACGCGCGCAAGCTCGACGGACGACATCGGCTCGTCCACGACCGCTAGCGCGACAGCGACCTCGAGCGCCGCCGACGACGACAGGCCGGTCCCGGATGGCAGGTTCGAGGCGATCACGCCGTCGATACCGCGCACCGCCCGCCCATCCTCGCGCAGCGCGCGCACGACCGCGGTGACGTACCGGCCCCAGCCCTTGATTGGGCCACGACCGGTCGCCGGGTCGACCGTGATCGGACGCCCACGACCGATGGAGCGCAGCCGGATCCGATCGGAGCGGCGCCCGGCGACGACGGTGCGCAGCTCGAGCGCCGCGGGCAGGACGAAGCCCTCGTTGTAATCCGTGTGCTCGCCGATCAGGTTGGCCCGCCCCGGTGCCTGGACGACGATCTCGGCGTTGACAGGCAGAAGCTCGCGGAGGCCTGGAGGAAGGTCCGAATCGGTGCGCATCGGCTGCCCGTGTGTCGGATGATGGACTGCCCATGCTAGCGACCGACTGACCGATGCAGACGCCTTCGCAGCCGCGTCGCGCCCGCCTTGCCGATGGCCGCGAGATCCTCTACTTCGACGACGCCGGCAGTGCCGTGGGTCCGCCGCCCGCCGATCCGCGAGCGCTCCCCGACCGCGAGCCGCCAGCCGAGCTGCGCTGGGACCGGCTCGTCGAGGAGTGGGTCATCGTGGCCGGTCACCGCCAGGCGCGCACGTACCTGCCCGCTGCCAGCGAGTGCCCGCTGTGCCCGTCGCGTGACGGCCGCCACTCCGAGATCCCGGCCGACGACTACGACGTCGTCGTCTTCGAGAACCGCTTCCCGTCGCTGCCGGCTGCGTCACCCGGAGCGACGCCCAGAGGCCGATGCGACGTCGTCGTCTACTCCAGCGACCACGACGCGTCGTTCAGCGGCCTATCCGAGGAGCGGCTGCGGACGATCGGCGCTGCCTGGGCCCAGCGCACGGCCGAGCTGAGCGTCGAACCCGGTGTCGCGTCGGTGTTCGTGTTCGAGAATCGCGGCGTCGAGATCGGCGTCACCCTCCATCACCCGCACGGGCAGATCTACGCCTATCCCTTCGTGCCGCCGCGGCTAGAGCGGATGCTCAACGCCGCCCGCGCGCATGCTGATGGCTGCCTGGGCTGCGCCCTGCTGGCGGATGAGCTCGCCGATGGGGACCGCGTGGTTGCCGCGACGGACCACGCCGTCGCGTACGTGCCCGAGGCGGCGCGATGGCCGTTCGAGTTGCACGTCGTGCCCCGCCGGCACGTCCCCGATCTCGCGGCGCTGGACGACGCGGAGCGTGGCCGGCTCGTCAGCCTCGAGGCCGACATGCTGGGCCGCCTGGATCGGCTCTTCGGCGTGCCGGCGCCCTACATGGCCGGCTGGCTCCAGGCCCCCGTCGGCGACGGCCGCGACCTCGTCCACCTGCGCCTGCAGATCGCCTCGCCCCGGCGGGCGGCGGACAAGCTCAAGTACCTTGCCGGCAGCGAGTCGCTGGCCGGTGCCTGGATCAACGACATTCGGCCCGAGGAGGCCGCCGCGCGCCTGCGGGACGCCGGCAGCTGACCCCTCAGGCGGCCATCGCCGCGATCGGCACCGCGACGTCGGCCAGGCGCTCCGGCTCGATCCGCGAGCGATCGGCGACCATGGCGGCCAGATCGTCAGTCACGTCCCAGATGTTCGCGTTCATTGCCGCCACCACTCGGCCGTCGGACAGCCAGAACGCCAGGAACTCGCGCCTCGTGACGTCGCCGCGGATGACGGCGCGGTCCGAACCGAGCGTGCGGCCGCGGACCTCCATGCCCAGGTCGAACTGGTCGGAGTAGAAGTACGGCACCCGATCGTAGATCTCCCCGGCGCCGAGCACGTTGCGAGCCGCCGTGGCGCCCTGCTCGCGCGCGTTGTCCCAGTGCTCGATGCGGATGCGCTTGCCGTAGCGTGGGTGGAAGGCCGCCGCCACGTCGCCGGCGACGAAGATCGCGGGATCAGACGTCCGCAGATGGGCGTCTGCGGCAACCGCGCCCTCGCTCGTGGCGAGCCCCGCTCGGAGCGCGAGACCCACGCGCGGCACGGCGCCGACGCCGGCCACGACGAGATCGGCCGGCAGCACCTGGCCATCCCCGAGCCGGACGCCACCAACACGGTCGTCGCCGACGAGCCCGATGACGTGGCCCGGCACGATGCGAACGCCGTTGGCGCGATGCAGGTCGCCGTAGACGGCGCCAACCTCCGGGCCGAGCACGCGCTCGAGCGGATATTCGAGGTTCGTGACCAGCGTCACGTTGGCGCCCATCTGGCGCAGCGAGGCGGCGGTCTCGGTGCCGATCCAGCCCCCGCCGATGACCACGATGTTCGATGCCGTGGCCGCCGCCGCGCGCAGGGCATCGGCGTGATCGCGCGTGCGCAGGTAGTGCACGCCGGCGAGGTAGCCACGCGTCACCGACAGGCGGCGGGGTGACGCGCCGGTGGCCAGGATGAGGGCGTCGTAGCGCACGTGACGGTCGTCGTCGAGCTCGACGATCCGAGCCTCGCGGTCGATCGTGACGGCGCGATGGCCGCGGATGAGCTCGACGTCCATCGTCTCGTACGCTGCCCGGGGCCGGACTTCGGCCTGGGCCGCCGGCTCCTCGCCGCGCAGGTAAGCCTTCGAGAGCGGAGGTCGCTCGTATGGCAGGTGCTGCTCCTCGCCGATGAGCGTGACGGAGCCGGTGAAGCCCGCATCGCGCAGGGCGAAGGCCGCGCTGGCTCCCGCCAGGCTGCCGCCGATGATGGTCACGCGGTTGACGGTGCGGCTCACGGTCGTGCCTCCATTTCGTGGTGGGTGCCGCGGTCGCGGCGATATCGCAGGAATAGGTGCTCGCCGGAGCGGGCGAGCGAGACGACGCGCCACCACGGCGCATCGCCGACCGAGAAGGCAATCCCCTCGGCGAGGGCCAGGCGCGGTGCGTGGTGCGAGCGGCCGGCAATCTGTGGCGCCACGGTCAGGAACAGCTCGTCGACCAGGTCACGCTCGAGCAATGAGCCGAGCAGGTGCGGGCCGCCCTCGCACAGCACCAGGCCGAAGCCGCGCCGGGAGAGCTCGCTCACCAGCGCGTCCGGGTCGACGCGGCCGACGCCTGCGTCAACGACGTCGGGCCCGGCGGGCGCCGAGTCGAACCGCTCGCGGCCCTCATGAGTGGTGACCACCAATGCAGGCGCTGCGGACAGCCCTGGATGGGTCGGGTCGAGTTGGCCGCTGGCGCTGACGACGACCGTCGTGGGCTGCAGTGCGAGGCCAAGCCGCCGCCGCATGGCGGCAACGTCGCTCGCCGCCGGCGGAAAGATGTACTCGGGCGTCCAGGCCTCGCCGGCACCCGCGCGGAGCGTCCCCGCACCGATGAGCACGGCGTCGGCGACTCCCCGGAGCACGCTCATCACGAACCGGTCGGGCCCGAAGAAGCCGCTGATCTCTCCCCCGCCGGCGGCCTCCGGCGTTGCGTACGACACGACGCCGTCGAGGGTCGACACGAAGTTCGCGACGATGGTCGGCCGATCACTGCGCCGCGCGAACGACAGCGGCGCGCCGTATGCATCGGCCAGCCGGCCGGCGAGCGCCGATCCGAAGGCGGGCTCGCCCCACAGGTGCTCGATTCGCGGCAGCGCCGGCGCGGCGACGTCGGTCATCTCATCGGCTCCCGCGGCGCAGCCCGCTGATGTCGTAGAACTCGCTGCGCAGGGCGGCATCGCGCTCGTACACGCCGCGGAAGGCGGTCGTGCGCGTCATGGCGTCGTGCTCGCGCACGCCCCGCATCTGCGTGCACAGGTGATCGGCCTCCAGGTAGACCGCCACGCCGTGCGCGCCAAGCAGATCGACCATGGCATCGGCGGCCTGGTGGGTCATCCGCTCCTGCACGCCGAAGCGGCGCGTGATCACGCGAACCAGCCGGGTCAGCTTGCTGATGCCGATGATCTGGTCATGCGCCACGTAGCCGACGTAGGCGCGGCCGAAGAACGGCAGAGCGTGGTGCTCGCACAGCGAGTGGAACGGGATCGGTCCCTCCACGATCTGCGCCAGCTCGCAGTTGGCGTCACCGTGGCACTCGGTCGGAAAGACGGTCAGCAGCTTCGGATCACCCTCGTAGCCTGCGGTCGCGTCGATGAGCGCCTGGAGATGGCGCCGCGGCGTGTCGGCCGTGCCCGGCGTGTCGAGGTCCATGCCGAGCGCGGTGAAGAGCTCGGCCAGGCTGTCCTCGAAGCGGGCGCGATCGGCGTCGGAGATGACGCGCGGCCGATGCGGGCCAACCAAGTTGGTCGGACGTGGCCCATGGTCCGCATGGCCGTTGGACTGACTGAGGTGAGCGAGGCTACCGGGTCGAATCATTTGGTACTCCTGGTGGTGGTCCGGGGCACAGCTCCCCGGACCACCGAATCTGTGGGCCGGCTCAGCGGCTGAACCGGTTCGGGAACTGGGCCACGATCCCGTTGGCCAACATGTCGGCCATCCCCAGGATCTGGACGTGGATCTGGTCGTAGGCGGCGATGTCATCCGCATATCGACCCTGGATGCGCGCGACCGCCTCCTCAGCCGTCAGGGTGAGGTGGTCGTACATGTGCTCCTGCATCATTCCGAAGGACCAGTAGGCCGGGTTCGCGGTCGACAGGAACGTCGCGATGTCATCGGCATTGGCGAACCAGGCGGCCTGGGTCGCGGCCGCATCCGGCGAGCCGCTCTTGACGTCGGTGATCAGCTGGCCCGCGATGAGGATGTGGTCCTTGAGCAGGGCGGCAAGGGCGTCCCCTGCTTCCTCGCCGTAGAAGGCGGCGACGGCGTCGCCGATGTCGTCCTGGTTGCGGAGCAGACGGTCGGCGGTGGGACCGAGGTCTTCCAGCTGACCCTCGGGGAGGGTGGCGGCACTGACGATGAACTGGCGCGTCCACACGATGTGGTCCTCCCAGAGCTGTCGCATGTCAGCGCGGAATGCTTCAGCGGATTGCTTGTTGTCTCGGGCCAGCGCATCTCCAGAGACCGCCAGGCCGGCCACGGTGGTGAACAACAGCACGCCGACGAGGGCGGCGACGCGAGTGAATCGGTTCATGTCTTCGTTCTCCAGGTCATGTGGTCTGCGAATCAATCACCAGCTGCGTCGTGGTCCCGGCACCTCCGCGCCCCGAGCATATCTCTATTACCAATGAACGCAAGTTATAGACGGCCTTGCGACCGGCGTCAAGGGCTTGCGCTAATGAATATTGGTCTTAGAATGATTCCATGCTCGAAGACAGGACCGAACAGGGCCTCGCCGATCTCGCCGTGCTGGCCGAGCCCGTCCGGCGCCGCATCTACCTCCATGTCCTTCGTCGCGCCGACGCGGTCAGCCGCGATGAGGCCGCAAAGGCGCTGGGCATCGGGCGCTCGCTTGCCGCGTTCCATCTGGATCGGCTCGTCGAGGCCGGGCTGCTCGAGACCGAGTTCCGCCGCCTCTCCGGCAGGACCGGTCCGGGCGCCGGCCGTCCGTCGAAGCTCTATCGCGCGTCGCCGCACGAGGTGCGCGCGGTCGTCCCCGAGCGCCGATACGAGGTCGCCGCCGAGCTTTTCGCGCAGGCCCTCAGCGCGCCAAACGGCGGCAGCACCGACCTCGGCGACGTGGCGCGCACCTACGGGACCGAGCTTGGGACCGAGGCACGCCGGCGCGCCGGCCAGCGCGCGCGTCCGCAGCGTCGGCTCGAGGCGCTCGCATCGGTCCTGCGCGACGCCGGCTATGTTCCGTTCGAGCGCGACGGCGAGCTTCGGATGCTGAACTGCCCGTTCCACGAGCTTTCCCAGCGGCATCGCGAGCTGACGTGCGGCATGAACCTGGCGCTGTGCGAGGGCATGCTGGAGGGCGCGAACCTCTCCTCGGACGCGGCCCGCCTCGACTGGCAGCCAGGGCTCTGCTGCGTCGCCATCCGGAGCGACAAGATCGCCGGCTGATCCCCTAGCGTGGGCGCGTGAACACGCGCGGCGCCCTCTTCGCCGGGCTCTCGGCGATCCTGTATGGCAGCTCCTACGTCGCCACGGCCATCGCCCTGCGGAGCTTCACGCCGCTGACCGTCGCGGCGTGGCGCGGCCTGCTGAGCGCCCTCATCCTCGGCGCGATCCTCATGCTGCCCGCGATGCGGTCGTACCTGCCGAGGAGCCTCGCGCTCGGCGATCTCGGCCGCCTCATGCTCATGGGCCTCCTCGGGGGCGCGGCGTTCACGCTGGCCATGAACGCCGCGGTGGCGAGCACCGGCGCCACCGTGACGGCCTTCGTCGCCGGCCTGTACGCCGTCCTAGCAGCCGCGCTCGCCATCCCGCTCCTGGGGGAGCGCCTGGAGCGCTCGACGCTCGCCGCGCTGCTGGCCGCGCTGTTGGGCACGCTCCTGCTCGCCGGTCTGACGCTCACCGCCGAAACCATCGTCGGCATCGGTCTCGCCCTCGTGGCGGCGGCGTCGTTCGGGCTCTACCTGGTGCTGTCGCGCGGTTGGGCGCGCAACCACGGCCTGTCGGGAGCCGTGGTCGGGCTGTCGTCGCTGGCCATGACCGGCGTCGCCGGCCTGGCTGCCGTCGCGCTGGCGGCTGAGCCGATGGTGCCGGACGCCCCGCGGGCCGATGCACTCGTGGCCATCGCCTGGCTCGCGCTCGGACCGGGCGTGGTGGCGGCCGTGTTGGTGGTGGCCGGGATGCAGCTCCTGCCCGCACGGCTGGCATCGGTCTTTCTGCTGCTGAACCCGCCAACCGCCGCGGTCCTCGCCTTCGTGCTGCTCGGCGAACGGCTGACCGCGCTTCAGCTCATCGGCGGCGCCTGCGTGTTGGCGGCGATGGCAGCCGCCACCTGGCAGTGGTCATTTCTCGCTCACCGTGTGCGCCGGAGCGCCCATGACTGAGAAGTTGCGCCCCGATCGGGTCAGATACGATGCGTAGCGTAAGTTTGCTCAAGGTGCGTCGATGGGAGGGGCCGGCCGACCGCGAACGGAGGGCACCGATGCCGCCGTCCTCGCCGCGGCCATGCAGCTGCTCGCCGAGCGAGGGTACGACGGGCTGACCATGGAAGGGGTCGCGGCCCGCGCGGGCGTGGCCAAGACCACGGTCTATCGGCGGTGGCCGAGCCGGGCCGAGCTCGTCCTCGAAGTCGCGAATCAGATCGCCGCTCCGGTGCGGCTGACCGCGACCGGCGATCTGCGGCGCGACCTGGTCGCGGCACTGCGCGACATCATCGGCGTGCTGGATGCGCCGATCGCGCGCCGCATCATCCCGCGCATCCTGGCCGATGCGGGCGAGAGCGAGGAGCTGACAGCGGTCCTCACCGCGTTCTGGACGAATCGCCGCGGCCGGCTCCGAGACCTGCTGAGTGCCGGCGTGGCAGCCGGCGAGATCCGGCCCGACCTCGACCTCGAGGTCGCCGCGGATGCCCTGTACGGTCCGGTCTGGTACCGCTACCTCGTGACCCGGGCGCCGCTGACCGCGTCGGCCGCGGAGGCGATCGTCGATCGGGCAATGGAGGGGATGCGTCCGTAGGGCGGCGTCTTGCGGCGCCTCGAGGCGCCTGATACGATACGCTGCGTATCGCAATTGCCCGCTGATCCGGCGCGGCCGCGACCCGAGCAATTCCCCACTACTTTCCAGGAGCCCTCCCGTGCGTCTGCTACGCAACCTCTCGCGCCGCAAGCTGCGCACGAGCCTCACGATCCTCGGCATCACCATCGGGATCTGGGCGCTCGTCGTGTTCAGCTCGATGGCGAACAAGATCAACGCCCTCGTCGAGGGCGGCAGCGACTACTACGCCGACAAGCTGATCGCCAGCGACGCGAACGCCGGCGGCAACTTCTCCACCACCCCGATGTCGATCCAGACCGCCGACGAGATCGCGGCAATCGATGGCGTCGAGGCTGCGCTCCCACAGATCTCGATGTTCTTCAGCGATGAGCCGATGGGCGCCAGCATGGGCATGCCGGACACGATCGTGGCCGGCCAGCCGGAAGGGGACGTCGGGCTCGAGGACTTCGAGATCCACTATGCCCAGGGCCGCGCGCTGACCGATGCGGACGAGGGCTCGTTCGTGGCCGTCGTCGGCTCTGACCTGTCGCGCAAGTTCGACGTCGGCGCCGGCGACACGCTCGAGATCCGCGGCCACGACTTCGAAGTCGTCGGCGTGCTCGAGCCGACTCTGACCGCCCCGGACACGTCGGTCATGATGCCGATGGCCGCCGGTCAGCAGCTCTTCGCGGAGAGCCTGCCCGACGTGATGCAGACCAGCGTGGACACGGCCGACCTGGCGACGCAGGTCGTCGTCTACCCGGAGGCCGGCGTCGACACCGAGGAGCTGTCGGATCGCATCGAGGCCGAGCTTACGAACGTGAGCGCCATGACCGGTGCCGAGTTCGACGAGGTGGTCGGGTCCTCGATCGCCATCTTCAACGCCATCATCATCGGCGTCGCGGCCATCAGCCTCGTGGTCGGTGGCCTGTCGGTGATCAACACCATGGCCATGAGCGTCCAGGAGCGAACGCGCGAGATCGGCATCAAGCGCGCCATCGGTGGCCAGCGTGGCCGTGTCGTGCGCGAGCTGGTGGCCGAGGCCGGCATGATCGGCCTGCTCGGCGGGCTCATCGGCCTTGCGCTCGGGGCCCTCGTGGTCGTCCTTGCCAACGAGGCGGGCCGATCCTCGGGCACCGTGCTGTTCGACCTCACGCCCGGCACGGCGATCTTCGCCCTGGCCTTCAGCACCATCCTCGGCATGCTCGCCGGCATCATCCCCGCCTGGAGCGCCGCCCGGCTCGACCCGGTCCAGGCGCTCCGCTACGAATAGGAAGTCATCGACATGGCATTGCTTTCCGGGCGCAACCTGCGCAAGACGTACCGGCTCAGCCGCAACAACTCGGTCGAGGCGCTGCGTGGTGTCGACATCGACATCGAAGCCGGCGAGATGGTCGCGATCATGGGCCCGTCGGGCTCCGGCAAGAGCACCCTCATGCACATCCTGGGGCTGCTGCACACGCCGGATCGCGACTCCGATCCGGCCGCCGAGCTGCGGATCGATGACCGGGACGTCACCCGGCTGTCGGATCGCGAGCGGACGCGCATGCGAGCGAGCGAGATGGGCTTCGTCTTCCAGAGCTTCAACCTGGTGCCGACCCTGACCGCGCTGGAGAACATCACACTGCCGATCGACATCGCGGGCCGCAAGGTCGACCAGGCCTGGCTCGACACCGTCGTGGACACCGTGGGCCTGCGCCCCCGCCTCAAGCACCGCCCCTCGGAGCTGTCGGGCGGCCAGCAGCAGCGGGTGGCCTGCGCCCGGGCCCTGGCCAGCAAGCCGGAGATCATCTTCGCGGACGAGCCGACCGGAAACCTCGACTCCAAGTCC
>JAICRD010000166.1 GCA_025937535.1 Chloroflexota bacterium
CAGGTTCATTGCGACGTCGGCGTTCGGCGCAGCTCCCGTCACGCCGTGGATGTCGCACGCCGTGCGTCCGGCGCTGATGCCCGATGACGTGTCGATCGCCACGTTCACGTGGCGCGTCTCGACGAGGGACGGCTGAACGACGGCAGCGACGGCGCACGGATCGTGGACGGCGGGCGCGTCGAAGCCGAAGACGCGCTCGTAGGTCTCGGCGAAGAAGCGCATCAGCGCCACCGACATCGCCGCCACCGGCGTCCCGAGCCGCTCGATGCGGTCGACCACCTCGTCGGTCGCCAGCGCCAGATGGGTCGTCTCCAGCGGCACCAGCGTGATCGGCACGCCGGAGGCGAAGACCGCGGCCGCTGCCTCGGGATCGACGTAGATGTTGAATTCCGCCGATGGGGTGCGGTTCCCGAGGCCGATGGCTCCGCCCATGATGCTGATGCGTTCCAGGTTCGCGGCGATATGCGGGGCGCGCTCGAGCGCCGTCGCGACGTTCGTGAGCGGGCCGACGGCGATGAGCGTCAGCGGCCCTGCCTCCGCGGCCTCCACGATCACGTCGACGCCATGGCGCGGGTCCAGGCCGACCGTCGGCTCTGGCCAGTCCACGCCGTCCAGCCCCGAGGCGCCGTGGATGTCGCCGGCGACGACCTGCTCGCGCCGCATCGGCTTGTCGCAGCCGGCGGCGATCGGCACGTCGATGATGCCGGCCACCGAGCAGACGCGTCGGGCATTGAGTGTGACCTTGTCGAGCGTCTGGTTGCCGGCCACGGTCGTGATGGCGAGCAGCTCGAGTGCCGGCGAGGCGGCCGCCAGCAGGATGGCCATGGCATCGTCGTGCCCCGGATCGCAGTCGAGCACGACGCGACGCGCGCCGGTGCCGGTCACTCCTTGATGTACGGCTTCCCGTCGGCAGCCGGCGCCCGCGTTCGCCCGACGAGTCCGGCGACCACGACGATCGTCACCACGTACGGGACCATGAGAAGGAACTCGGACGGGATGCCGATGCTCAGGATGCTCAGGCGTGACTGGACGGCATCGGCGAATCCGAAGACCAATCCGGCCAGGAAGGAGCCGATGGGGTTCCAGCCGCCGAAGATCATGGCGGCCAGGCCGATATAGCCACGACCGCCGCTCATGTCGCGCTCGAACCCGCCGGTGGAGCCGATCGTGAAGAACGCGCCGCCGAGACCGGCCACCATCCCGCCCAGGATCACGTTGCGGTATCGCACCCAGTAGACGTTGATGCCGACCGTATCGGCCGCCTTCGGATGCTCGCCGACCGCCCGGACCCGCAGTCCCCAGCGCGTGTAGAACAGGCCGAGGTGGATGACGATGATCAGCACGAACAGGGCATATACGAAGATGTTGTGGCGGAACAGGATCGGCCCCAGGATCGGGATCTCGGACAGGAGGGGGATCGGCACCGGCCCGAGCACCTCCGGGCGGTTGAGCGCCTCCTGGTGCGGCGACAGCCAGCGCACGGCCAGGAACGCGGTCAGGCCGCTGGCGAAGATGTTGATGAAGAAGCCGGCGATGATCTGGTCGACCCGGTAGCGGATCGCGAGGACCGCCAGGATGGCGGCCATCAAGCCGCCGGCCGCCACGGCGGCCACCATGCCGATCCACGGGTTGTCGGTGACGCTGCCGACGACGGCGGCCGTGAACGCGCCGCTGAGGAGCATCCCCTCGATGGCGATGTTCACCACCCCGACCCGCTCGCACAGCACCCCGGCGAGTGCCCCGAACACGATGGGCACCGACCGCTGGATGGTGCTCTGCAGCACGCCGGTCAGGTTCATCGACTGGCCGGCCGCCACCCATACCAGGAACCCGAAGACGAAGGCGATGGCGACCAGGCCGAGCACGAGCGCCCAGCGCGGCCCGAAGCCACGGGTCAGCTGCATTGCGGCCGCGAAGGCCACCGCACCGGCGAGGACGAAGCCGGTCGCCTTCGATGGCAGCGTCACCGGCGGCAGCTGGATCACGGTCGTGCCGAGGTTGAGGTTGAACCCGGAGGTCGCGTCCGAGGCGACCGGCAGGGCGAACCCGACGGCCATGATGACGGCGGCGGCCATGAAGATGAGCCCGAGGACGCGCTGGCGCGTCCGCGCCTGACGCTCGGCCCGAGTCATCGTGGTGCCGGCGGTGCCGACGGCAGCGGTCACGAGCCCCATCCCTTCGCAAACACTTCGGTCCCCAGCGTGCGTTCGGTGCGGATTCGGTAGATGGCCCGCACCAGGGCCGGCGCGGCGATGAACAAGATCACCAGCGCCTGGATGACGACCACCAGGTCGCGCGGTGTGCCGGTCGCCGCCTCCATGGGGGTCGCGCCGGCGCGGAGGGCACCGAAGAGGAACGCTGCAGCGAGCACTCCCGCCGGCCGCGTCGCGCCGACCAGCGCGACGGTGATGCCGTCGAAGCCGTAACCGGGCGAGAAGCCGGGCGTCAGCGACCGCGAGGATCCGCCCAGCATGAGGCTGGCGCCGGCGAGCCCGGCGAGGCCGCCCGAGATGACCATCGACAGCACCGTCGACCAGCCGGGGCTCATGCCCGCGTATCGCGCGGCGCGCGGGTTGAGGCCGACGGCGCGGAACTCGAAGCCCCACTTCGACCGGAAGAGCAGCCACGACACCGCGATGGTGGCGACGACGGCGATGGCGACGCCCCAGTGCGCCCGCAGGCCCTCCACGATGGGCGACAGCCAGGCGCTCTCGAGCGCAACCTTGGAGATCGGGTCGGAGCGCCCCTCGCGCTGGACGAAGCCGGTCTTGAGCGCGTAATCGATCGTCCGGTACGCCACGAAGTTGAGCATGATCGTCACGATCACCTCGTGCGCTCCGGTGCGCGCCTTCAGGATGCCCGGGATGAAGCCCCAGAGGGCACCGCCGGCGAAGCCGGCGATGATGGCCAGCGGGGCGTGGATGAACCATGGCAGGCCGGTGAACGAGAAGCCGACGATGATGGCGAACAAGGCCCCGAGGTAGAGCTGGCCCTCGGCGCCGATGTTGAAGAGGCCCACGCGGAAGGCAAGCGCCACGGCGAGGCCGGTGAAGATCAGTGGCGTCGCCGACACGATCGTCTCGGACAGTGGCCCGAAGGTCTGGCGCACCTCGACCCAGTCCAGCGCCACCAGCGCGTTGAACAGGCGGACCGGGTCGCCGATGGACCCGCGCAGCAGGGCGCCGTACGAATCCATCACCACGGTCCACGATCGGCCCAGCGCGGCAAGCGGATCCGAGGTCATGAGGCCCATGGCCTCGGCGTCGCTCAGGATGATGATGAGCGCGCCGACCACGAAGGCGGAGAAGATCGCGAGGATCGGGAGCAGCATCGCTCGAAGGGTGCGCCCGATGCCACCCGAATCCGGGTCGGGCGCCGCCGAGCCGCCATCGGCGCCATCGGCCAGCATCGGCTCCTGGGCGACCGACTCGGCTGCGTCGGGCGGTCGCCGGTAGGTCTCGTCAGCCATCGGTTCCGCTCCGAGAGGCCGCAACGGCGGCCTGCAGCTCTTCGGCGGACTGTTCCTCCGGATGAGCGCCGCCCATCAGCAGGCCCAGCCTCTCGAGCGTGGCCTCCTCGGGCGTGAGGGTGCTGACGATCTTTCCCTGGTACATCACCGCGATCCTGTCCCCCAGCGAGACGACCTCCTCGAGCTCGCTCGACACGATCAGGACGGCAGCACCCGCGTCGCGCTGCTCGACGATGCGACGGTGGATGTACTCGATCGACCCGACATCGAGCCCGCGCGTCGGCTGAGAGGCGATGACCAGCTTGACTTCGGGCCGCGTGAACTCGCGCGCCGCGATCACCTTCTGCTGGTTGCCACCGGAGAGATGCCCGACGTGATTGAAGATCGACGGGGTTCGAATGTCGAAATCCTCCACCCGCTGCTCGGCGGTCGAGGCGATGACGTCGCGCTGGAGGTTCAGTGGGCCGGAGTACGGGGGCGCCCAGTAGCTGTCGAGCACCAGGTTCTCGGCGACGGTGAAGTCGACCACCAGCCCGTCCTCCAGGCGATCCTCCGGGACGTGGGCGACGCCCGCCTTGTAGATCTCGCGCGGCCCGCCGCGCACCTCGACGCCGGAGATCGTGATCGATCCGGAGTCGGGCTCGCGCAGACCGGTGATGGCCTCGACCAGCTCGGTCTGCCCGTTGCCGTGCACGCCGGCCACCGCGACGATCTCGCCGGCCCGGACCTGCAGATCGAGCATGTTCACCGCGGGGTGTCCGCGCTCGTCATGGACCACGAGGTCGGTAATCTCGAGGACGGGCGCAGCTGGCTGTGCCGGCTTCTTGTCGACGACGAGCTGGACCTCGCGGCCGACCATCATGCGGGCCAGGCTGTTCTGGGTCGCCTCGTCGGGGCTGGCGCTTCCCACGACCTTTCCGCCGCGCAGCACGGTGATCTGGTCGGCGATCTCCAGCACCTCGTTCAGCTTGTGCGTGATGAAGATGACGGACGTCCCACTCTTGGCAAGCGAGCGGACGATCTCGAACAGCTCGTTCGCCTCCTGCGGAGTGAGGACGGCGGTCGGCTCGTCCAGGATCAGGATCTCCGACTCGCGGTAGAGGGTCTTGATGATCTCGACGCGCTGCCGCACGCCGACGGGGAGATCCTCCACGATCGCGTCCGGGTCGAGGTGCAGGTTGTGCTGTTCGGACAGCGCGACGATTCGTTCTCGCGCGGCCGCCTCGTCCAGGCGGCCGAATGGCCCCCGGGTGGTTTCGACGCCGAGCATGACGTTCTCGGTCACCGTGAAGACCGGAACGAGCATGAAGTGCTGGTGGACCATGCCGATGCCGGCCGCGATCGCGTCGCCGGGATCGGCGAAGGTGACCGCCTCGTCGTCGATGATGATCTCGCCCTCGTCAGGCTGGTACAGCCCGTAGAGGACGTTCATGAGCGTC
>JAICRD010000018.1 GCA_025937535.1 Chloroflexota bacterium
CTCGGCCAGGAACGACTCGACCAGGTCGTCGTAGCCCCGAAACGAGCTGCGCACGGTGTGCCCGCACTCCGGATCCGTGATGAGGTGCGCGCCCGGGATGCGGTCGGCCACGAGCTGGGTCGACGCGAGTGGCACGACCTGATCCTGCTCACCTGCCAGCACCAGCGCCGGCACCCCGATCTCGCCGAGGCGATCGGTGACGAACGAGCTCGGGTCGAGCGTCGCCTTGAGCTCTCCGATGAAGCGCTCCGGCGTGGCTGGCCTCGGCTGGAGACGCGCCGCGGCGCCGAAGGAGCCGGCCTCCGTCTCGTTCGCGGCCTTCATGAGCTGGGCCATGTTCCCGAAGAACGTCCCCCAGTCGCCGGCCTCGCCCAGCTCGATCCAGCGCTGCATGCGCTCCGCCATCGGCGATCCGGGTGGAGTCTCGGACGCCACCGCCGCCAGCACCAGGCGGTCCACCAGCTCCGGGTGATCGACGGTGAGCCACAGGCCGATGCGTCCCCCGCCGGATTCGGCCTCGATCACCACCGGTCCCAGCCCCAGCTCGCGGAGGACGCTGGCCACCCCGTCGGCGATGACCCGCGGGTGCATGATCCGCTCGGCATCGGCCGGATCGTCGGGGATCGGCCGTCCCAGCACGGTCACCGCGCGTCCGCGCGCGCGGCCCTCCCATCGGCGCTGAAGGAGCTGCTCGGTGCCGGCCAGCGGTCGCATGCCGGTCTCGACGCCCCCCAGCACGATCAGCGGCGTCCCTTCGCCACCGTCCAGCGCGAACAGCTCGATGCGTCCTCCGGGAATGGCGACCGCCTGCGTGCCCATCGGCGCACATGCTGCCAGAACGGCACGCGCTACCATCGGTCAATGGCCTCAATCAGTCGCGCCGACGTCGAGCACGTCGCGCGCCTCGCCCGCCTCCACCTGACCGATGACGAGATCGACCGCATGCAGAGCCAGCTGTCGAACATCCTCGAGGCGATCGAGACGCTGCGCGACGTCGACACCTCGCAGGTCGGACCCACCGCCAGCGTCATCCAGCTCGAGAACGTCATGCGCGACGACGAGGTCCGACCCGGCCTGACCCGCGAGGCCGCCCTGGCCAACGCGCCGCTCCGCGACGATCCGTTCCTGCGCGTGCCAACGGTCCTGGAGGAGGGCCGATGAGCTCGCTGCCGCTCGCCGACCTGACGATCACCGACGCCGGCGCCGCACTCCGGGATGGCGAGACGAGCTCGCGCGAGCTCACCGACGCATGCCTCACGCGCATCGAGCGCGATGCGGCGCGCCTGAACACGTTCCTCGCCGTCGACGCCGAGGCGGCACTCCGGGCCGCAGATGAGGCGGACGCGGCGCTTGCGCGTGGTGAGGGAGCCGATCGGCCGCTGCTCGGGATCCCGTATGCGCTCAAGGACATCTTCGTCACCCGCGCCCTTGATGACGGCGGCCGGGAGCTGCCGGGCGGGCTGCCGACCACCGCCGGCTCGTTCATCCTCGAGGGCTATCGGTCGCCGTACGCATCGTCGGCGCAGGAGCGGCTGGAAGCGGCCGGGGCCATCCTGCTGGGCAAGACGAACTGCGACGAGTTCGCGATGGGGTCGTCGAACGAGAATTCGGCCTTCGGACCGGTCCGCAACCCGTGGGACGAAACGACCGTGCCCGGCGGATCCTCCGGCGGGTCGGCGGCGGCGGTCGCCGGTGGCCAGGCCTACTTCTCCTTGGGCACCGATACCGGTGGCTCCATCCGCCAGCCGGCGTCGTTGACGGGCACGGTCGGCATGAAGCCGACGTATGGCCGGGTGAGCCGATACGGGATGATCGCCTTCGCCTCCAGCCTCGACCAATGCGGGCCGTTCGCGCGGTCCGTGCGGGACCTGGCGCTCGTGCTCGGCGCGCTCGCCGGCCACGACCCGCGCGACTCGACCAGCGTCGACACGCCGGTGCCGGACTACGCGGCCGCGCTCACCGGTGACGTCAAGGGGCTGCGCCTCGGCGTGCCGCGCGAGTACTTCGTCGCGGGCATGGAGCCGGGCGTCGAGGCGTCGGTGCGGGCGGGGATCGACACCCTGCGCGCCCTGGGCGCCGAGATCGTCGATGTCTCGCTGCCGTCGACGGATCGTGGCCTGGCGACGTACTACATCATCGCCCCGGCCGAGGCGTCGGCCAATCTCGCGCGGTACGACGGGGTCCGGTATGGCCTCTCCGCCGGCGCCGAGGAGCTCTGGGACAACTACGACAACACCCGCGGCTCCGGGTTCGGCGCGGAGGTGAAGCGCCGCATCATGCTCGGCACCTACGCGCTGAGCGCCGGCTACTACGACGCGTACTACGTCAAGGCGCAGCAGGTGCGAACCCTGATCAAGGACGAGTTCGACGCGGTGCTCGACACCGTCGACGCCATCCTCGCGCCGACCTCGCCGACGGTCGCCTTCAAGATCGGCGCCAAGGTCGACGATCCGCTGGCCATGTACCTCAACGATGCCTGCACGCTGCCCGTCAACATCGCCGGCCTGCCGGGGATCTCGGTGCCCTGCGGCCTGTCCGATGGGCTGCCGGTGGGGCTGCAGGTCATCGGCCGTGCCTTCGACGAGGCAACGGTGCTGCGCGTGGCCGACGCGTATGAGCGCGCCGCCGGCTTCGCCGATCTGCGCCCGCCCGCCCCGGCCTTGACGTAGGCTCGCCGTCGCACGAATGTGGCGTCGTGCGCATCGGTGAGCTGGCTCGCGAGCTCGGCGTCAGCGCCGATACCCTGCGCTTCTACGAGCGCAGCGGGCTCCTGCCGCGGCCGCCGCGGGCCGAGAACGGCTATCGGGACTACGGTCCCGCCGAGCTCGAGCGCGTCCGCCTGGTCCTGGATCTTCGCCGCCTCGACATCCCGCTGACCGATGCGGCACGGATCGCGGGGTGGTGCCAGAGCGGGCATTGCGCCGAGACGTCGGCCGCGCTTCCGCAGCTGCTGCGAGCTCGCCGCGCGGCGATCCGGCAGCGACTCGACGGCCTGCGCGAGCTCGACCGGCGGCTCGAGGCGCTCGAGGCCCACCTGGCGCTGGCGCCACTGCCGATGCTCAGCGATGGCGGCCCATGCTGCGATGCAGCAGCCGCGGTCGAGCTGACCTCGGTGCCGCAGTGACGCTCGACTAGCGGTCGGCGAACTTCGCCCGCGCCTCCTGCGCCGGGAACGGGGCGCCGAAGTACTCGGTCACGTGACGCAGCCGGCCACCGTCGAGCTCGAAGACGCCGACGTAGTGATACGGGTCCGTGCCGTATCGCAGCGGAAGCATCATGACCCACAGGTCGCCGCTGCCGATGATCCGCGGCTCTCCGGCGACCTCGGGCTTCGTCTCCGTCGCCGTCATCGCACCGACAGCGTTGTCCGGTCCCCGGAACCGCTCTCCCGACTGCGGCCACTCGCCGACGATCTCGGGGTGCATGAGGGGCCGCAGCGCCTCCGGATCGCGGCGCTCGGTGGCGTCGATGATCCGCTCGAGGATCTCCCGGCCGTTGGCAGTCTCCGTTGTCGTGTTCATTCGCTCGTGCCTCCGTGTGAGCGCGGCCGTGTGCCGCCGTGCGGGCACGCTAGGACCTGGAGCCGCTCCAAGGTCAATACCCGGCGTGGCGCTAGACTCGGCTCGTGCCCGAGATCAGCCACGTCCGCATCGCCGTCCCGGACCAGGGAACCCTCAGCCGCATCCTGCGCGAGGGCGGGACGACCATGTTTCCGCAATGGCTGTACGCCGAGCCCGGCGACGAGGCCCGGGTCCTGTGGTGGGGCGTCCGCTCCGCGCCGGTCCAGGCGCTCGATCTGCCCTCGGCCGACGCTCCGCGGTTCGGCCTCTTCCCGCGCCCGATCGACGACTGGACCGAGGCGCCGCGCGCGGTGGTGCTCGGGACCGTCGACGTGGAGCGCGCCGAGGCCGATCTCGAGCCGGCGCTCGGGAGCGCCTGGCACGATGCCGGCGAGGACGCCATCCTCGGCGCGCGCTGCCGGCGCCTGCCGCTTGGGCGGTCCGATCTGATCCTGGCCGAGCCGACGACGGAGGGCTACGCGGCCGCATGCCTGGCCCGATTCGGGGAGGGGCCGATCGCGGTCGCCCTCGACGGCACGACTCGCTCGGGGCGGATCGCGCATACCAACCCGGTCACCGCCGGCCCGGCGACCTACGTCCGGATCGGGCCGGCGACCGCGCCGACGCTCATCTTCCTGCCGGCTCGATGAGCGAGATCGAGGCCCACGAGCGGTCGGTCGAGGCCTGGCGCGCCGCGCGCTACGCGGCCCTGCGTCGCGACATCGGCTGGCTGTCGCTCGCCGGTCTCGATTGGCTGAACCCGGGCGTGAACCGCATCGGCTCCGACGCGGAGCTGGAGGTGACGCTGCCGTCAGGACCGCCGCTGGCGGGCACGATCACTGTCGCCGACGACGGGCTCTCGGCGGACGGCGTCTTCACGCACGACGGCGCGCCGGTCGAGGCATTGCCGCTGGCCGATGACTCGGCCGGCGAACCGACCATGCTCGAGCTCGGGGACCTGCGCTTCTGCGTCATCACGCGTGCCGGTCGCCACGCCATCCGGACGTGGGACACCAGCTCGCCGGCGCTCCGGGAGTTCGACGGGATCGACCACTGGCCGGTCGATCCGGCGTGGCGGATCGACGCGCGCTTCGAGCCGACGCCAGGGCGGATGGTGCCCGTGCCCGACGTCCTCGGCTTCATCGAGAAGGAGGAGTCGCCCGGAGAGGTCGTCTTCGAGGTGGGTGGCGTCGAGCATCGGCTTCAGACATTGGAGGGCGGCCCGAACGGCGAGCTGTGGCTCGTGTTCGGCGACGCGACCAACGGCGACGAGACGTATGGCGGCGGCCGTTTCCTGTACACAGCCGCCCCGGTCGAGGGCTCGGTCGAGGTCGACTTCAACCGCGCCTACAACCCGCCATGCGTCTTCTCACCCTTCGCCACGTGTCCGCTGCCGTGGCCCGAGAACCGCCTGCCGATCCGGATCGAGGCCGGCGAGCGGACCTACCACCGCTGAGGGCGCTCAAGCCTCGCGGCGCAGCTCATCAAGGTCCAGGTCGCGCTCGACCGCGTGGAGCGCGTCCTCGCTGATCTCCCCGGCGTCACGCAGCCCGAGCACGGCGAGCCGCTCGGCGCTGATGACGGCGCGCCGGATCTCGTCGTGCTCCATCTCCTCGACCTGCTGCTCAGTGAGCTCCTCGGTGCTCGGTGGCCCGTCGTCGTGGTCGTGCACCAGGTGCTCGGTACGGTGCTCGTAGCGCTCCTTGAGCTGGTCGATGAGCGGCAGGTGGTTCGGCGCCTCCTTACGCAGCTCCTCGAGGCGGACGAGAGCGGCTTCGGTCGCGACGGTGCGCGCGTGAAGCTCCTCGTGCTCGAGGTCGTCCTCGCCGGACACGTTGAGCCGCTTGATCAGCGTGGGCAGCGTCAGGCCCTGGCCGAGCAGGGTGACCACGATGACGGAAAAGCTCAGGAAGATGATCAGCCCTCGTCCCTCGAGCTCGGCGCCGTCGATCTGCGTCGGCAGTCCGAGCGCCGCGGCCAGGGTGACGGCGCCCCGCATGCCTCCCCAGCCCAGGACCAGCGGGACCCTGGCTGGTGGCGCCGGATCGCGGCGAGCGATGGATGGAATCAGCCAGCGCGGCACGTAGGTCGCCGGGTAGATCCAGATGAGCCTGACGAGGATGACCGTCGCGCAGACCGCCGCCGCCATGCCGATGAGCTCTCCGGCCGAGTAGCCCTCGATGTCTCCGAGCACGTTCGGCAGCTGGAGGCCCACCAGGAGAAACGCCAGGCCATTGACGACGAAGATGACCATCTGCCAGCTCGACGTGCCGAGGAGGCGTGTCCGGGATGTCATGACGCGCGGCGCGCTCCAGCCGACCACCAGGCCGGCCGTCACGGTCGCGAGAACGCCCGACACGCCGATCTGCTCCGCGGGGAGATACGCCGCGAAGGGCGTGAGCAGCGTCAGGAGCACCTCGACGGGGGAGTCGTCCAGCAGCTCGAGCAGCCACACCGCGATCCGACCGACGATCGCGCCCACCAGCGCCCCGCCAATCACGACGATGGCGAAGCGGGTGACGACGTCGAGCGGCCCGATCGAGCTCGCCCCGATGGCCGCGACCGCCAGCCCGTAGAACGTCAGTGCCGTCGCGTCGTTGACGAGGCTCTCGCCCTCGAGGATCGTCACCAGGCGTCGCGGCAGGTTCAGGCTGCGCGCGATGCTGGTCGCGGCGATGGCATCGGGCGGGGAGACGATCGCCCCGAGCGCCACGGCGAGCGGCCATCCGAGTGGCGGGATGAGAACCATCGCCACGACGGCGACCGCAGCGGTGGTGATGATCACCAGGCCGACCGCCAGGAGGCTGATCGGGCGAATGTTGCGCCACAGCTCGCGCGGCGAGCTCAGGTACGCCGCCGAGAAGAGGATCGGCGGCAGGAAGACGAGCAGCACGATCTCGTCGTCGAGCTCCATGTACAGCGGCGAGCCGGGGATCGCTCCGAGGAGGAGCCCGGCAATCAGCAGCAGGATCGGGTACGGCACACCGATGCGGCGCGACACCAGCGTCATGGCGGCCACGACCGCGAGGAGCAGGAAGACGATCTCGAACGGCTGCATGCGTTGCGCAGGGTAAGCGGTCAGCGGCTGATAAGCGGCCGGTAATCGGCCGGTAATCGGTCGAGGGCTATCGTCAGTGTTCAAGACTCTTGAACACTGACCGGTCGCCCCTGCCCGGAAGTCGTAGACTCAGCCCCAGATGACGAGCCAGCCGACGACCCGCCGAGCGCCCGCCGACTTCCTCAACGACCGCGTGCGCGACATCCCGCCGTCGGGCATCCGCCGCTTCTTCGACATGCTGGCCGAGATGAAGGACGTCATCAGCCTCACCATCGGCGAGCCGGACTTCACCACGCCCGAGCCGATCACCCGCGCCGCGATCGAGAGCCTCGAAGCGGGGGAGACGCACTACACCGCCAACGGCGGGATGATGGAGCTGCGCGAGCTGATCGCGGCGAACCTGCGCGATCGGTACGGCGTCGACTACGACCCGCGCACCGAGCTGATCATCACGGTCGGCGCGTCGGAGGGTGTGGACGCGTCACTGCGAGCGACGATCAACGACGGCGACGAGGTGATCTACCACGAGCCGTGCTTCGTCGCCTACGCCCCGTGCATCCAGCTCGCGGGCGGCGTCGCGGTCCCCGTCAGTACCACCGACGCAACCGACTTCCGCGTCACCGCCGACATGATCGAGGACGCCGTCACGCCGCGCACGAAGGCCATATTCCTCGGCTATCCGAACAACCCGACCGGCGCCGTGCTGGACCGCGCGGACCTGGAAGCCATCGCCCGCGTCGCCGACCGCCACGACCTGCTCGTCTACACCGATGAGATCTATGACCGCCTGGTCTACGGCGACCACGAGCACACGGCCTTCAGCTCGCTGCCCGGCATGCGCGAGCGGACCATCCTGCTCGGCGGCTTCAGCAAGAGCTACGCGATGACCGGCTGGCGCATCGGCTACGTGGCAGCTCCGGCGGGCCTGATGACCGGGATCGCGAAGGTCCACCAGTACGGGATCATGTGCGCGCCGACATCGGCGCAGTTCGCCGCCATCGAGGCGATGAAGAACGGTGAGCCGCATCTCCAGGCCATGCGCGCCGAGTACGACCGGCGCCGCCGATACATCACCGACCGCTTCAACGCCATCGGCATGTCCTGCTTCGAGCCCAAGGGCGCCTTCTACTGCTTCCCCCACGTGACCGAGTGCACCGGCCTGGACGAGACGACGTTCGCGGAGAAGCTCCTCGAGGAAGAGCGCGTCGGCGTGGTGCCGGGCACCGCCTTCGGACCCTCCGGCGCCGGCCACGTTCGGGTCTGCTATGCGACCGCCTACGAGGAGATCGTCGAGGCCATGGACCGCATCGAGCGGTTCGCGCAGCGCCACCGCGCCTGATCCGCCGATCGTGGCGACCGGCGCCCGACACTTCGACAGCATCGCGTCCGGCTACGCCCGGACCATGACGCCGTCGTTGCGCCCGGTGGCTGCTGAAGTCGTCCGGCGCGCCCGGCTGCGTCCGGGCGAATCCGTCCTGGACATCGGCACCGGGACGGGCAATGCGGCCGCCCTGGCGCGCGGCGAGGGCAGGCAGGTGTGCGGCATCGACGCTGCGCCGGCCATGCTCGAGATCGCCCGGGCCGAGATCCCCGACGTCACCTTCGAGGAGATGGACTTCACCGCCCTGCGCTTCCATGACGCGATCTTCGACGTCGTGCTCGCCGTTCACGCGCTCCTGTTCGCCGACGACCAGCGTGCTGCACTGGCCGAATGGCGTCGTGTCACTCGACCCGGTGGGCGCCTGAGCCTGTCGGTGCCCGGGCCGACGGACGTGACGCCCACGGCGATCTACGCCGAGATCTACGCGCGCCACGGCATCGACACCAGCGGCCGCTATCCCACGCCGACCTCGCTCGCCGAGCTGGCCCACGGCGCGGGATGGAACGAGGTTGAGGTGGCCGCCGACCCCACCACCGCGATCGTCCTCCCCGACGACGATGCCTTTCGGGTGTGGCGTGGGATCGGATCGCGTGGCGCCGCCACCGCCCACTACACCGCCGAGCAGCATCGGGCGCTCACCGACGAGATGCTGGCCGTCACGCCGCGCGCCCCCGACGGCTCGCTGCGCATCCCGTTCGGCGCCATCTACCTCAGCGCGCGGCGCGAGGATGGCGGATGAAACGCCGGGCGTATCGAAGGCCATGAAGAACCGATGGATCGGCGGCCTCGCCCTGGCGACCGCCCTCATGCTCGGCGCCTGCGCGCCGCCCAACCAGGGTGCCGGCGAGTCGCCGTCCGAACCGGCCGCCACGTCCTCACCGTCGACGGAGGCCTCGCCCAGCGAGAGCGCCGAGCCGATGGAGTCGACGGAGGCCACCGAGAGCACGGAGGCGACCCCGTACACCTACGACTACTAGGCGGCGTGCTGCAGGCAGGCGCGGGCGAAGGCGAGCAGCGCCTCGATCGACTGCTGGCCGGTATCGGTGCTGGCGGAGAGCTCGAGCTTCGGCTCATCGGCGACGAGGCGCCAGATGGACTGGGTGGTGTCAGTGGCCTCGTCCAGCTGCGCATCGGTCTGCAGGCGCAGCGCTCGGACGGATCCCCACCGGATAAGCAGGCCGCGGAGGATCCAGGCGCCCTCCGGATCGGCGCCGACCGGGGCGTACTGGTAGTCGAGCAGCCCGACGTCGGTCGCCACGAAAATGCGGAGCCGACCCGTATCGGGGTTGACGGCCACGTGCGCCGCGTACTCGGTCGCGTTCAGGTCACCCAACTGCCGCTGGAGCAGCGCGCGCGCCCGTCCGAGGTTGTCCCACTCGCCGATCTTCATGGGCGCGCAGCATAGCGGGTGGGCGTCGGTACAATCGGCCGCATGGCGGTCGAAGCGCGCACGAAGTACGAGACGGTCATCGGCATCGAGGTCCACGCCCAGCTGCGGACCGACTCGAAGATGTTCTGCGGCTGCCCGACCGCGCCGCCGGACGGCGGGACCGATGAGCCCAACACGCGCGTCTGCCCCATCTGCCTCGGCCTGCCGGGCACGCTGCCGGTCATCAACCGCCGCGCCGTCGAGCTGGTCATGCTCACCGGCCTCGCCCTCAACTGCCATGTCGAGACCGATGCGGTCCGCTTCGAGCGCAAGAACTACTTCTACCCCGACCTGCCGAAGGGCTACCAGATCAGCCAGTACGCCCTGCCGCTGACCTCGAACGGCCGGCTGGTGGTGAACGTGCCGAGCGAGGGCGCCGAGGTGACCATCGGCATCACGCGCGCGCACCTGGAGGAGGACACGGCGCGGATGCAGCACGCCGGACGCGGCTACAGCGTCGTCGACTTCAACCGGGCGGGGGTCCCGCTCATGGAGATCGTGACCGAGCCCGACCTCCGCTCGCCCGCGCAGGCACGGGCCTACGGCGAGACGCTGCGCGAGCTGCTGCGGGCCATCGGCGCATCCAACGCCGACATGGAGGCGGGCAGCATGCGGATCGAGGGCAACGTCAGCGTCCGGCCGGCGGGCTCCACGACGTTCGGCACCAAGGTCGAGGTCAAGAACCTCAACAGCTTCCGCTCCCTCGAGCGCGCGATGGCCTACGAGGTCGAGCGCCACGTCGCGGCGCTGGAGGTGGGGGAGGCGCTGACCCAGGAGACGCGCGGCTGGGACGAGGAGGCCGGGCGCACCATCGTGCAGCGCTCCAAGGAGGAGGCGAACGACTACCGCTACTTCCCGGAGCCGGACCTGCCGCCGCTGCGTCCCTCCGATGCCTGGGTCGCCGAGCTCCGCGATCGCCTGCCGGAGCTGCCCGCCCAACGCCGGACGCGCTACACCGATGAATTGGGGCTGTCCCCGTACGACGCCGGTGTCCTGACGGCCGACGTGGCGCTCGCCGACTACTTCGACGCGGTTGTCGCGGCCGGCGTGACCCCCAAGGCCGCCGCCAACTGGATCAGCGGCGAGCTCAGCCGGCTGCTGAACCAGCACGCCGCCGAGGGCCTGCGCGCCGATGCCGTGGCGCTGCGGCCCGACGGCCTGGCGGAGCTCATCGGCGAGGTGGAGGCCGGGCGGGTGTCGAGCATCAATGCCAAGGCCGTGCTCGCCACCGCCTTCGAGAGCGGGGAGTCGCCACGCGCCATCATCGAGCGCGAGGGGCTGGGGGCGGTGTCGGACGCCGGAGCCATCGGTGCCGAGATCGAGGCGGTGCTGGCCGAGTTCCCCTCGCAGGTCGCCGAGTACCGCGATGGGAAGCAGCAGCTGTTCGGGTTCCTGGTGGGCCAGGTCATGAAGCGCACGGCCGGTCGCGCCGACGCGAAGCTCGTCAACGAGGAGCTGCGCCGCCGCCTGGATTAGTGGCACGCGGTGTGCGAATCAACCGGTTGCCCGCCAGAGTTCACGAGGTCAGTCCGCATGCGCATCGCACAGGTGGCGCCGCTCGCCGAGAGCGTGCCCCCGACCCTCTACGGCGGCACCGAGCGTATCGTCTCGTACCTTACCGAGGAGCTCGTCCGCCAGGGCCACGAGGTCACGCTCTACGCGAGCGGCGATTCGCGGACAAGCGCTCGCCTGGTCGCCTGCGTTCCACAGGCGCTGCGCCTGGACGAGAACGTGATCGACCCGATCGCCCACGGCATCGTCGAGCTGGAGCGGGTCTATGCCGACGCTCATGACTATGACGTCATCCACTGGCACGTCGACTATCTCCACTTCCCGGTGTCTCGGCGACTCGAAGCGCCTGGCCTGACCACGCTGCACGGCCGCCTGGACATTCCGGATCTCCAGCCGATCTATGCCGAGTTCACCGAGATGCCGGTCGTCTCGATCTCGAATGACCAGCGCGGCCCGCTGCCGAACGCGAACTGGATCGGAACGGTCCACCACGGCCTGCCCATCGACGAGCTCACGCCCAGCCGCGACGGTGTCGGTGACTATCTCGCCTTCCTGGGGCGCATGTCGCCGGAGAAGCGAGCAGATCGCGCCATCGAGGTGGCCCATCGCATGAAGATGCCGATCAAGCTGGCCGCCAAGGTCGACCCGGCCGACCAGGAGTACTTCGAGCGGGAGATCGAGCCGCTGCTCGACCACGACCGCGTCGACTTCGTCGGCGAGATCGGCGGAGACGACAAGATGCGGCTGCTCAACCACGCGCGGGCGCTGCTCTTCCCGATCGATTGGGCGGAGCCGTTCGGGCTGGTGATGATCGAGGCGATGGCGTGCGGCACGCCGGTCATCGCGTATCGGTCCGGGTCCGTCCCGGAGGTCATCACGGACGGCGTCAATGGATTCATCGTCGACGACATCGATGGAGCCGTGGAGGCGGTGGGACGCCTGGACGAGCTGGATCGCGCCGAGGTCCGAGCGACCTTCGAGGATCGGTTCACCGCCGAGCGCATGGCGCGCGACTACGTACGCCTGTACGAGGAGCTCATCAAGCCGGCGCCGACACCGGGTCAGGCAGCCGTCGCCTCCGTGTAGGCTGGACGCGACCGCAACCCTGGGAGGGACATGGCGACCGGCTCGAACCAGCAAATTTCCGTGCCCGACGATCCGGGAACCGTCGTCGAGATCGGCGGCCGCTACTACATCCTCGCTACCGGCATCACCGCGGACGAGAACGACCGTGTTCTGAAGCACGCGCAGTCATTCGCCATCTTCGACCGCTTCGGGGACATCAAGCCGGTCGGCCTCGGCGAGGAGGGGCTCTTCCACGCCGGCACGCGCCACCTGTCGGATCTGCGCCTCCGCATCGCCGGCGAGCGACCTCTGCTGTTGGGCTCCACGGCACGCCACGACAACTCACGCTTGGCGATCGATCTCACGAACCCCGACATGGAGCTCGATGGCGACGTGCTGCGCAGCGACACGCTCCACATCTCACGGACCAAGGTGCTCTGGGACCGTGCATGCCACGAGAAGATCGAGATCCGCAACTTCGGCCAACGGGCGATATCCCTGCCGCTGGCCATCCGGTTCGGCGCCGACTACGCCGATATCTTCGAGGTTCGCGGGCTCAAACGGCCGGCGCGCGGGACGATGCTCGAGCCGACCGTGGAGGGTGGGGAAATCCTCCTGGCGTACGACGGCCTCGATGGCGTGCGGCGGACGACGCGCATCGCGTTCTCGACGCCCCCCGAGCGTCTCAGCCCCACTCGCGCCGACTACCTGCTCGAGCTGCCGCCGTCGCGTGCCGTGGAGATCGAGCTGCAGGTGTCCTGCGAGCGCGGGGAGCGGGTGGCCAGGACCAGCTTCGGCAGCGCCCTCCAGCACGCAACGGAGGAGCTGCGCGGTCGGTTCGCCGAATCGGCCCGGATCTCGAGCTCGAGCGAGCTCTTCGACGACTGGGCCGGCCGCAGCCTGGCGGACGTGGTGATGATGACCAGCGACACACCGCAGGGTCCGTATCCGTATGCCGGCGTGCCGTGGTTCTCGACCGTCTTCGGCCGCGACGGCATCATCACCGCGCTCCAGATGCTGTGGGTGCAGCCGTCGCTCGCCGCCGGCGTGCTGCGCTTCCTGGCCGCCACGCAGGCCACGGAGGATGACCCCGCTCACGACGCGCAGCCCGGCAAGATCATCCACGAGATGCGCCATGGCGAGATGGCCGCGCTGGGTGAGATCCCGTTCGGGCGCTACTACGGCAGCCATGACGCCACGCCGCTGTTCGTCGTCCTGGCCGAGGCCTACCACCGGCAGACCGGCGACGTGGAGCTCATCAGGGAGATCTGGCCGAACATCGAGGCCGCGCTGGCCTGGATCGACGGGCCGGCGGACTTGGACGACGACGGATTCGTCGAGTACGCGCGACGGACCCCCATCGGCCTGGCGCAGCAGGGCTGGAAGGACTCGAACGATTCGATCTTTCATGCCGATGGGACGCTTGCGGAAGGACCGATCGCGCTGTGCGAGATCCAGGGTTACGTCTTCGCCGCGAGGCGGGCCGCTGCGACCCTGGCGAACGTGCTCGGCGACGACGCACGGTCGGAGTCACTGGCCACACAGGCCGAGGAGCTCCGTGCCCAATTCGAGGAGGCCTTCTGGGTCGACGAGCTGGGCACATACGGCATCGCGCTCGACGGCGCGAAGCGCCTCTGCCGGGTGCGCACCTCCAACCCCGGCCACTGCCTGTGGTCGGGGATCGTGACGCCAGCCCGGGCGCGGCGGGTGGCCGAGGAGCTGATGAGCGACGCCATGTTCTCCGGCTGGGGCATCCGGACGCTCGCCGCGGGGCAGCCGCGCTACAACCCGATGTCGTACCACGACGGATCGGTCTGGCCGCACGACAACGCGATCGCGGCCCTGGGGCTGGCGCGGGCGGGCTACCCGAACCACGCCGCTCGGGTCATGAACGCCATCTTCGACGCCAGCCGCTACTTCGACCTCGCCCGCTTGCCGGAGCTGTTCTGCGGCTTCAGCCGCCGACCCGGCGAGGGACCCACGCGCTACCCGGTCGCCTGCTCGCCGCAGGCGTGGGCGGCCGGATCGGTGTTCATGCTGCTCCAGGCCTGCCTGGGCCTCGAGGCCGATGCCGTCACCGGGTCCATCCACCTCGACAACGCCCGGCTGCCGCTCTTCCTGGACCAGCTCCGCATCGATAACCTGGCCGTCGGTACGGCACGCCTGGACGTGCAGGTCCGGCGGCAGCGCCACGGGGTGGATGTGGAGGTCCTCGACCGCCGCGGCAGCGTCTCGGTCGTCAACGTCAAATGACCGACGGCGCGGCATCGGCTCGCGCCAGCGCACGGCGGGCCGCCGATGCGGCCCTCGTCATCCTCGCCGTCGTCCTGGCGGTCTTCACCGTGGTGGTGGTCAACGTGCCGGGCGTCGCGCCGGCGGTCGTCAACGATCGCTTCGACACGGCCATCGTTGCCGCCGCGGCCCTGGTGTCGTTGGCCGTCGCCGCGGTCGCCTGGCAGCGCGGCCGCGTCTCCCATGATCCCGCAGCGCTGCTGCGCGCCTCCGCGTTCGCGGTCCTCGTCCTCCTGAACGGACTGACCCTTGCCGTCGGGCTCACCGGCGCCGATGCGTCCCTCGGCGCGACCCTGGACGACCCCGGCCAGCTTCCACTGGTGGCGGCCGTGGTCGCCCGCTCGGTCGCGGCCCTGCTGCTCGTCGCGGCCGGCTGGTTCACGCTGAGCCGCGGCGTCCCGGCCCTCTCGGCGAGGACGGTGCTGCTCGGGCCGCTCGGGATGGTCGCGACGATCCTCGTGGGGGCGGCGCTCGGCCGGGATGTGCTCCCGGCCATCGCCCCACCGGAAGCGCTCGCCCGCCTCGCCTCCGACCCGACCATGACCCTGCCACTCGGATCGGCGCCGCTGCTGGCCGTCATCCAGAGCGCCATCGGCCTCGGGTTCCTGGCTGCGGCCGTGCTGGCCCACCGCGCCTACCGCCGCAGCGGGCGGGCCGGCGACGCGCTGCTGGCGGCCGGGCTGCTCATCGCCGCCGCCAGCCAGGTGCACAGCGCCATCCATCCCGGCAGCTTCTCATCAGTGGTCACCACCGGCGACCTGCTCCGCCTCGGCTTCTACGCCGTGCTCCTGGCCGGCGTGGTGGCGGAGAGCCGCGACGACCTCGCCGACCTGCGTGCCGCCACGATGGAGGTGCGACGCCTGGCCGAGGCCGAGTTCGCGGCGGCCGCCCTGGAGGAGCGGGCCCGATTGGCCCGCGAGATTCACGACGGCCTCGCGCAGGAGCTGTGGTATGCCAAGCTCAAGCAGAGCCGGCTCGCGCAGATCGCCGAGTTCAGCGACGAGCCCCGCCGGCTGAGCGACGAGGTGGAGGCCGCCATCGACATGGCGCTGGCCGAGGCTCGCCACGCCGTTGCCGCGATGCGCGGCGGCTCGGAGGCAGGACCGCTGCTCGAGATGCTCCGGCGGCAGGTGGAGGACTTCTCGGACCGCTTCGCCATCCGCGTCGAGCTGGTGCGTGAAGGGACTGCCGAGCCGGACATCGGCCCGCGTGCGCATGCGGAGCTCATCCGCATCGTGCAAGAGGCGCTCACCAACGTCCGCAAGCACGCCGATGCCACCGTCGTTCGCGTCGTCGTCGCGACCGACGACGAGCTGCGCATCACGATCAGCGACAATGGGCGAGGCTTCCGGCCTGACGCCGCGCCGGTTGGCTTCGGCCTGGAGAGCATGCGGCAGCGGGCGGACGTCATCGGCGCACGGCTGTCGGTAACATCCGCGCCACACGACGGCAGCCGGGTCGAGCTCGTCATGCCGATCGGGCCACGGGAGGGGACGCGTGCAAGCTGAGACGCCGATGCGGGTGCTGCTGGTCGACGACCACGCGCTGGTCCGATCCGCCATCCGCCAGGCGCTGGAGGCACCCGACGTGACGGTGGTGGGGGAGGCCCGGAGCGCCGAGGAGGCGCTCGAGATGGCGCCCCGGCTGCGGCCCGACCTCGTGCTGCTCGACATCGATCTGCCCGGGATGACGGGCATCGAGGCCGTTCGCGAGCTGGCGCCGCGCCTGCCCGAGACGCGGATCGTGATGCTCACCGTCTCGACCGATCGCCGCGACCTCCTGGATGCGGTGCGCCACGGCGCGTTCGGCTACCTGACCAAGGACCTGAGTGGGGACGCGCTGCTACGCGCGGTTCGTGGCATCCGCCGCGGCGACCTGCCGATGTCGCGCGTGCACGCGGCGGTGGTGGTTGATCACCTCGCCCGCACGACCGGCCGATCCGCAGCGTCAGCCACCGATGAAGTCGGCGGCCTCCTCAGCGCTCGGGAGCAGGAGGTTTTGCGGCTGCTGGCCGAGGGCATGACCGATCGCGAGATCGCGAGCGCGCTGGCAATCTCGCCGCGCACCGTGGAAAGCCACGTCAGCAGCGTCCTGCGCAAGCTCGGCGTCCGGAACCGGGCCGAGGCTGCGCAGCGGTATCGGAGCGGGTAGCTAGCGCCCGGTGATCCGGCGCTTCAAGCGGCCGAGGATGCCCTTCGGCTCGTCCGGGGCGGCGTGGATGCGCCTCCAGGCCAGCTCCTGGCCGACCACGGCGTCCAAGCCACCAGCCGGCCGCTCCACCTCGATCGGGACCGCGACGTTGTTGCCGTTGAGCCATCGGTCGCGCTCGGTGACCGCGGCCTCGTAGGCCTCCTGGGCCAGTGCGAGTGCGGCCATGTCGGCGGGCCTACCGGAGTTCGCGGCGCGCATGGCCGTGACCCAGGCGTCGCGCGCGGCGACGTAGCGCTGCTCGGCCTCGTCCTGGGAGCGGGGACCGGCGCGGCGTTGTGCCAGGGCCGAATGGCCGGCGACCTCATCGGGTCGTGCGAGGGAGGCGGGCGGTGCAGCGGCAGCCTCGGTGTCGACGGTGGCGCGGCGCTTCATCGGCGCAGCCCTCGCGCGATCTCGCTCATCTCCGCTCGAAGGAGGCGGGGACGATCGACGTCGAGGCTCAGGCCCTCGCCGTCGCGCAGGCTCAGCAACAGCCGTTCGCCCGCCAGTGACGTCTCGACGATATCGGTCAGCTGCACGCTCATTACCACCTGGCCCAGGTGGATGAGTCGCCGCGATGTCAGGTACAGGGTTCCCCCGTATCCCAGTGCGGCGTCGCCACCGGGTGCCCTCAGGATCGCACGATTACGCAAGGCGTGTACCAGCTCGCCCTGTGCGAGGTGCGCGCGCACCACTTCATCTGCGTCGATGGCTGGCACCGGACCGATGCGGAAGCGCTCCCGGGCCTTGTCAGCCTCGACTTCGTCGGCGGCGGCACGCTCGGCAACGGTGGCTGCATCTCGCAGCGCGGGACCTTCCTCCGTAAGCTCATCGGTCGATCTCCCAGAGCCGTCCGACGGGCCCCGGTCCCGCTCTGCCAGGTGCATGCGCGCAAGGTAGGGGGAGGCCTCGATTGCCAGCATCCGGAGATGTACGGATCGGTGTACTGAGTCGCTGGTTCCGTACCCGGAGGAGGGGTGCGTACGGGCACCAGGCGGCGTCAGGGTACGGAGGTTCCGTTCCGTACCGGGTTCCGTACGTTCCCGGATGGTGCTTGCCCCCGACGGCCGCCACAGTGCCCCCTGCATTCATATGCACTTTTCCGGGATCGACTGCCCGGGTCCGGAATCAGAGGGGATAGGGGAAACAATTGACTACTTCGGGTGCCCGCCGCATCAGCCGGCCCACGCTGGTGCTTCTTCAGCTTCTGGTATTCGTCACCTACATCTTCGGCCCGACTGCTTCCCTTGCGGAAGAGCCGATGCCCGATCCGAGCCCGACCGAGTCGACGGCCCCCGAGGCCTCCCCGGATCCGACGCTCGCACCAGAGCCCACTGAAGCGCCAACGGTCGCACCCGAGCCGACGACGGCACCCGAGCCCACGGCCGCCCCCCCGGTCGAGACTCCCGCAGCCGAGCCATCGACCGATCAGACCCCCGAGCCATCGGCCGATCCGGAGCCGAGCGTTGCCCCCGCACCCGGCACACGCCCGTACCTGATCACCTTCGTTTCCGGCACCCCGGATGCCCGCCAGCTTGAGATCCTGGCTGCCGCCGGTGTGACCGATGAGAGCGCCATCCCGCAGCTCAGCATGCGC
>JAICRD010000205.1 GCA_025937535.1 Chloroflexota bacterium
CACTAGGGCGGCCACGTAAACTCGGCGCAGACCACCACGGCCCTTACTGGAGAGGCATTGAGCGAGGGACCCGAGACGCAACCGGCCGAACGCGGTCGGACCGTGCACGGGGAGGCCGCAAACGCCGGCCACCGGGTCCTGGCCCCGGACGACGCCGAGGTCGAGGCGTACCTCGAGCAGGCGCTCCATGCTCCGCCGGCCGATCGCGCGGCGACCGAGGCGGCCGAGCAGCCGGAGACGGTCGCCATCCTGGATTTCGGCAGCCAGTTCGCGCAGCTCATCGCGCGCCGGGTGCGCGAGCTGAACGTCTACTCCGAGCTCCTGCCGCACGACACGCCGATGGCCGAGCTGGAGCGCCGGGGCGTCAGCGCGATCATCCTGTCGGGCGGCCCTTCCTCGGTCTATGACACCGATGCGCCGCGCGCTGACCCGGCGATCTGGAGCGGCCGCATCCCGGTGCTCGGCATCTGCTACGGCCTCCAGCTGATGGCGCACGAGCTCGGCGGCGAAGTCGTGCCCGGCACCAAACGGGAATACGGCCCTGCGACGGTGACCGTGACCGATGGTGATGGGCTCTTCGCCGGCATCGACCGCGAGCAGCCGGTGTGGATGAGCCACGGCGACTCGATCCTCCGGCCGCCCGAGGGCTTTCGCGCCACGGCGCAGACCGATTCGACGCCGTACGCCGGCCTGGCCGATCCGTCGCGCAACCTGTACGGCATCCAGTTCCATCCCGAGGTGGTGCACACGCCGGTCGGGCGCGAGGTGCTTCGCAACTTCGTGGTCGACATCGCCGGGGTGAGCCCGACCTGGACCGCCGCCAACCTGGTCGAGACGACGGTGGCCGAGATCCGCGACCGGGTCGGCAGCGGGCACGTCATCTGCGCGCTGTCAGGCGGTGTCGACAGCGCCGTGGCGGCGACGCTGGTCCATCGGGCCATCGGCGAGCAGCTGACGTGCATCTATGTCGATCACGGCTTGATGCGGAAGCGCGAGTCCGAGCTGCTGCGAGTGACGTTCGAGCGCGACCTGGGCATGAAGCTGGTCATGGTCGAGGCTCGGGATCGGTTCCTGGCGCGCCTTGCCGGCGTGGAGGACCCCGAGCAGAAGCGCCGCATCATCGGCGACGAGTTCATTCGCGTCTTCGAGGAGGAGGCCGCGAAGCTGGGCCAGATCGACTTTCTGACGCAGGGGACGCTGTACCCCGACGTGATCGAGTCGAAGACCTCCGAGACGAAGACGAGCCAGAAGATCAAGACCCACCACAACGTCGGCGGGCTGCCGGCGGACCTGCGCTTCAAGCTGATCGAGCCACTGCGCTACCTGTTCAAGGACGAGGTGCGCGCCGTCGGCACGGAGCTCGGTCTGCCGGAGGCGATGGTCCAGCGTCAGCCCTTCCCGGGACCGGGGCTCGCCATCCGGATCATCGGCGAGGTGACCGCCGAGCGGCTCGAGACGTTGCGCGAGGCCGACTGGATCGTGATCGACGAGATCAAGGCGGCAGGGCTGTATCGGTCCCTGTGGCAGTCGTTCGCTATCCTCACGCCGGTTCGGTCGGTCGGCGTCATGGGGGATGGGCGCACCTACGCCAACGTGGTCGCCATCCGCGCGGTGACGAGCGACGACGGGATGACCGCCGATTGGGCGCGCGTGCCATACGAGGTGCTGGCCAAGATCAGCTCACGCATCGTGAACGAGGTGCCCGGCGTCAACCGGGTCGTGTACGACATCAGCTCGAAGCCGCCTGCCACCATCGAGTGGGAATGAGCGTCCCCGACAGCGCCAAGGGCGCGGTCGCGCTCGCGCTCGTCTACGCGGGCCTCGCGATTTGGCGCCGTCCATCGGTCGACCTGCCGGAAACGGGTAGCCCGACAGCCCCGGCGATGGTCGTAGGCACGCGCCGGCGACCTGACCGGTAGCATTCACGCGACATGTCCAGCTGGTTCGACAAGCTCCTCGAGGAGCTGCAACGCCGCCAGGAAGAGGCCGACGCCCGGAGCGAGGGCCGGCCCTTCGAGCGCCGTGAGCGTCCCGAGCGAAACGTCACGCCGCTGGACGACGGAGCGCGACGCCGCCGTGGCGGCAATGGCGGTGGGCCGCCGGTGGCGCGTCCGATGATGGGCGGCGACGTGCCGTGGCGACGGTACCTGCTCATCGGCGGCGGCATCCTGGCCGTGCTCATCGTGCTCGGCCTGCTCGGCGGTGCCGTGACGCTCATCACCGACGTGATGTGGTACGACGCGCTCGGCCGGCGCGACGTGTTGCAGACACGGCTCTGGGCCCAGGTCGTCCTCTTCCTCATCGGCTTCGTGGCGATGCTGGTTCCGGCGCTGTTGAGCATCTGGCTGGCGCGGCGCATCGCGCCCCAGGCACCGGTCCGGCGGCTGGGCGGCATCGAGCTCCCGGATGCATCGCGCCTCATCGGCATCGGGCTGGCTGCCCTCGCCATCCTGCTCGCCCTCGGCAGCGGCGCCGCGTGGAGCGGCAACTGGGAGACGATCCTCGTCTTCCTCAATGGCGAGGCGTGGGGCACCAAGGATCCGACGCTCGGCCGCGATATCGGCTTCTACGTTTTCGACCTGCCGTTCTGGCGCTTCGTGCAGGGCTGGGCCATGACCACCCTGATCATCGTCGGCCTGCTGACCCTGGGGGCCTACGCCGCTCGGGCGCTGCGCTGGCAGTTCCACCTCTCGGCGCCGGTGCGTGCGCACCTGTCGGTCATCGGCGCATTGCTGCTGGTCATCATCGCCGCGGGCTACCAGTTCGACATCGCCGAGCTGGCGTATTCGACGTCCGGCTGGAACGGCAACGTGCAGGCCGCGCTGTACACGGACATGAACGCGCGCCTGCCGGCCAACACGATCCTGACGGTGGTCGCCCTGGCTGCCGCCGCGCTCCTTCTGCTCAACACCTGGTTCAAGACGCTGTGGCTGCTCGCGCTCGCCGGCGGTGCGTGGATCGTGCTGTCGGTGGTGGTGGGCGGCCTCTACCCCTCGTTCGTGCAGACGGTGCAGGTGAACCCGAACGAGCTGAACGTCGAGCGCCCGTACCTGCGCCAGCACATCGAGGCCACGCGGGCCGCGTACGACATCGACGCCATCCAGGCGCGACGCTTCACCGGCGAGCAGGATTTGACGCGGGCGGTGTTCAGCGAGGACGCGGCGACCATCGACAACCTGCGGCTGTGGGACTACCGGCCGCTCCTGACGACCTTCGGCCAGGAGCAGATCCTGCGCTTCTACTACGAGTTCCTGGACGTCGACATCGATCGCTACGAGATCGGCGGCGAGCAGCGCCAGATCATGCTCAGCGCGCGCGAGCTGGACGTCGACAAGTTCGGCGCCGACCGGACCTGGACGAACGAGCACCTCGTGTACACCCACGGCTACGGCATCACCGCCGTGCCGGTCGACGCGGTGACGCCACAGGGAACGCCGGATTATCTCGTCAGCGGGATCAACCGCGAGCCCCAGCTCCCGATCGGCGAGCCGCGGATCTACTTCGGTGAGGCCACGAACTCCTGGGTGGTCACCAGCACTGATACGAACGAGTTCGACTACCCGGTCGACACCGACGGCGCCGAGGGCGACGCCGAGACGGTGTGGTCGGGCACGACCGGCATCGGAATCGGCAACCCGGTCACGCGGGCGCTCTTCGCCCTGCGCTTCAGCGACTTCAACCTCCTCATCAGCAGCCAGCTGACCG
>JAICRD010000013.1 GCA_025937535.1 Chloroflexota bacterium
CGCGCACCGATCCGCCGGATGCGCAGGCCGCCTTCGAGATCGCCGCGCGCTTCCTGGGCACTCGGCCGCGGACGCGGTGGGAGCTGGAGCGTCGCCTTCGTCGCGCCAGCGTCGAGGATGCCGTGATCGAGACGACCACCCAGCGCCTGGCGGATCTGGGCTACCTCGACGATGCCGCATTTGCCCGCTGGTGGGCTGAGCAGCGCGATCGCCATGCACCGCGCGGCCGGCGCATGGTCGAAGCGGAGCTGCGACAGCGCGGGGTGACGCGCGACGTGATCGAGGCGTATCGAGACGAGCACGCCGCGCCGGAGCGCGCGCCGGAGGACGAGTCCCTGCCGTCGAGCGAGCCGGAGCGAGCGAGGGAGGCGCTGGAGCGGCACCTGCGGGGCCGGCCACTGCCCAAGGATCGAAAGGCGCTGGAGCGCATCGGGATGTACCTGATGCGGCGGGGGTTCGACGCCGAGACGGCTCGCGCGACGATTCGCGCCGCCGGCGCGGAGACGGACGACGACAGCCCCTGAGGAGCAACGAGCGGATGGTGACGAGCGCCACATTGATCAGCGTCCCTGACGCGCGGATCCGTAGTCGGCTCCGTAGATTCTCGGATGCTGGCACGCCATCCGCTGGGTAGGCTGTGCGTGATGAAGCTATCCGACTGGCTGAACGAGTACCGTGACTTCAACCCCGACGACTTCGAGCGCCCCGTCGCCGAACCGCACGACGATTGGAAGGAGCCGGAGCTGATCGCATCGGCCGATCGGTCGCCGAACACCGAGCCACGCTGGCGCGAGCGGGCCTCTCGGGTGGGATACGGGCGGCCGACCCAGATCTGACGGCGGGTTCTGACACATCGGTCTAGGCTGTCGCCATGCGATTCGCCCTCATGACCGAGCCCCAGCAGGGGCTTTCCTACGACGAGATTCTCGCCATCGCCCGAGCCGCCGAGTCCGCGGGCTTGGAGGCCTTCTTCCGCTCGGACCACTACGCCAGCTTCCCGGGCGGTTCCGGCAAGCCGACCACCGACGCGTGGGCAACGCTGGCCGGCCTGGCACGCGAGACGTCGACCATTCGGCTCGGCACCCTCGTCTCCCCGGTCACGTTCCGGCTGCCGGGCAACCTGGCCAAGGTCATCCAAACTGTCGACGAGATGAGCGGCGGTCGGATCGAGGCCGGATTCGGCGCCGGTTGGAACGCGGACGAGCACGCGCAGCTGGGCATCCCGTTCCCGGACATCGGCGAGCGCTACGACATGCTCACCGAGCAGATGGCGATCATCCACGGCCTGTGGACCGAGCCCGATGGCTGGAGCTACGACGGCGAGCACTGGCAGGTGCGCGGCGCCACGCGGCACGGTGAGATCGCGCGTGGCGGCCGCAAGCACCCGCACATCCTGTTCGGCGGAAAGGGTGGGCCACGCCTGGCGGGGCTGGTCGCTCGCTACGGCGACGAGTTCAACCTCAACTCCGCCTCGCCCGAGGACGCACCCGAGGCGTACGCACGGGTCCGCGCCGCATGTGAGGAGATCGGCCGCGACCCAAATGAGGTGGTGTACTCGGCGATGACCGGCGTCCTGGTGGCCGAGACCGAAGGCGACCTCCGAGCGCGTGTCGCCGATCTGCTTTCCGCGCTCGGGCAGGGTGAGACCGATGGCGACGCGTGGCTGGCCGAGCGACGCCGCCGCTGGATCATGGGCACGCCCGACGAGGCGCACGAGCGTGTCCAGGCGTTCGAGGAACGCGGCACGCAGCGCATCATGCTCCAGGATTTCCTGCCCCGCGACCTCGATCACGTCCGGCTCATGGGCCGCATCTTCGGCGCCTGAACCGGCGGCGGAGCCAGCCCGGCCTTTGCGCTACACTCGCCCTTTCCGGGCGCGTATCGCCCAGACGTTCGACTGACCGACGCGCCCGCGCGGAGCGGGCGCGACACCGCCCATAACCGGGCTCCAACGCATACGGGGGAGCCAAATGCCTGAATCCGTCGTGGTCATCGTGGCGGCCGCTGCAGTCGCCATGATCGCCGGCATCGTGATCGGCTTCGTCGCGCGCCGCTTCGTCGCGACGAGCGCCGTCAAGCATGCCGAGCAGTACAGCCAGCGCATCATTGCCGAGGCGCACGCGAAGCAGAAGGAGATCGTCCTCGAGGGGAAGGACGAGGCACTCCACCTGCGTCGCGCAGCCGAGGACGAGGCGCGCGAGCAGCGCGCCAACATGCAGCGTTCCGAGCGCCGACTCCTGGACCGGGAGGAGGCGCTCGATCGTAAGGTCGCGGCCCTCGAGGAACGCGAGCAGGGCCTGCAGGCGCGTGCCGCGGAGCTGGACGCCGAGCGCGCCAAGGTCGCCGATCTCCGTCAGCGGCAGCTGGAGGAGCTCGAGCGGGTATCCGGCCTGACCGCTGCCGAAGCGCGCCAGAGCCTCATCGGCCAGATCGTGGACGAGGCCCAGGCCGAGGCGCAGCACCGGGTGCGCGAGATCGAGCGTCACGCGCAGGAGGAAGGCGAGGAGCGGGCGCGGCGGGTGCTGACCACCGTCATGCAGCGGATCGCCGCCGACCACACCTCCGAGGCGACGGTCACCGTCGTCAGCCTCCCGAACGAGGAGATGAAGGGCCGCATCATCGGGCGCGAGGGACGCAACATCCGCGCCCTGGAGCAGGCCACCGGCGTCGACCTCATCATCGACGACACGCCCGAGGCGGTCGTCCTGTCGGGCTTCGACCCCGTGCGTCGCGAGGTCGCCCGCATGGCGCTCAACAAGCTCATCAGCGACGGCCGTATCCACCCGGGCCGCATCGAGGAGACGGTCGCCAAGTGCCGCTCCGAGATCGAGGTCGTCATGCGCCAGGCCGGCGAGCAAGCCGCGTACGACGCCGGCGTGCCAGGGCTGCACCCGGAGCTCATCAAGCTCATCGGCCGGCTGAAGTACCGGACCAGCTACGGCCAAAACGTCCTCAATCATTCGGTCGAGACGGCGCGCCTCTCCGGTCTCCTGGCGGCCGAGATCGGCGCCAACGTGGGTGAGTCGAAGAAGGGCGGCCTGCTGCACGACATCGGCAAGGCCGTCGACCACGAGGTCGAGGGGCCGCACGCCGCCATCGGCGCCGATATCGCCAGCCGATTCGGCGTGAATGCCATCGTGTGCAACGCCATCGCCGCCCACCACCAGGAGGTCGAGCAGGAGAGCGTCGAGGCGACGGTGGTGCAGATCGCCGACGCCATCAGCGCCTCGCGCCCCGGCGCCCGTGGCGAGACGCTCGACAACTACGTGAAGCGGCTCGAGGACCTGCAGCAGATCGCCCTCAGCTTCCCGGGCGTCGAGCGCTGCTTCGCCATCCAGGCGGGGCGCGAGATTCGCATTTTGGTGCGGCCCGAGGACATCGACGACGTCGCGTCGAGCCGCCTGGCCCGCGACGTGGTCAAGAAGATCGAGGAGCAGCTCCAGTACCCCGGGCAGATCAAGGTGACCGTCATCCGCGAGACTCGCGCGGTCGACTACGCCCGGTGACGGCGCCCGCGGGCGAGCTCCGGATCCTCGTCATCGGCGATGTCATCGGCAGGCCCGGCCGTGACGCCGTGCTCCAGGTGCTCGGCGACCTCCGCCGCGATCTCGACCTCGACATGGTCATCGCCAACGGCGAGAACGTGGCCGCCGGCATGGGCCTCACGCCGCGCCTGGCGGAGGAGCTGCTCGGTGGGGGAGTGGACGTCATCACCAGCGGCAACCACATCTGGGACAAGCGCGAGGTGTACGACTACCTCGATACCGATCGGCCGGTGCTACGTCCGATCAACTACCCCGACGACGCTCCGGGCCGTGGCTGGCTGGTGCACCACACCGATGCCGGCGACGAGATCGCCGTCATCAACGCCATGGGCCGCGTGTTCATGAACCAGCTCGATTCGCCGTTCACCAAGCTCGACGAGCTGCTCGACGGCGCCGCCGACCCGCTGCCGCCGATCCGGATCGTCGACTTTCACTGCGAGATCACGTCGGAGAAGAACGCCATGGGCTGGTACCTCGACGGGCGCGTCTCCGCGGTGGTCGGCACCCACACCCATGTCCCGACCGCGGATGCGCGCGTCCTTCCGAAGGGGACGGCCTACATCAGCGACATCGGGATGACCGGACCGCGGGACTCGATCATCGGCATGTCGCTCGAGACCGTGCTGCCGCGGTTCACTTCGCACCTGCCGACGCGCTTCGCGGTCGCGGATGGCCCCGTGTCGTTCAACGCGGTGGTCATCACGGCCTCGCCGGCCACCGGCCGCGCCAGCGGCATCGAGCAGGTGCAGCGGCTGATCGAGATCTGAGGCGATTGGCACGCGCCGTTGGCCGCACGAGCTGACAGGGCCAGCCCGCCGCTGATCGGGGTCATCGGCCCGACGGCGTCGGGCAAGACCGAGCTCGCACTCGCGCTCGGGCAGCGGCTCCCGGTCGAAATCATCGCCGCCGATTCGCGCCAGGTCTACCGCGGCATGGACGTCGGCACGGCCAAGCCGGATGCCGCGGCGCGCGCATCGGTACCGCACCATCTCCTGGACGTGGTCGACCCGGACGAGCCATTCACGGTCGCCCAATGGGTCGAGCGCGCACGCGCCATCGTTCCCGAGATCGCGGCTCGCGGCCGCGTGGCGATGGTCGTCGGCGGTACCGGACTGTACGTTGCCGCACTCGTCGACGGCCACGACTACGCCAGCCAGCCGTGGTCACCCGAGATCCGCCAGCGGCTGACCGACGAGCTCGCCACCGACGGCCTGGAAGCCCTGGCCGCGAGGCTGCGCGCCGCCGATCCGGGGGCCACGGTCGACCTGCGCAACCCCCGCCGCGTGCTGCGCGCCCTGGAGCGTATTGCGGGCGGTGGGGCGGCTCCCGATGCCGTTCCGTACGCGGGCCGGGTGGTCATGCTTGCGCTGGACCGTCCGCGCGACGTCCTGTATCGGCGCATCGACGAGCGGGCCCGCTGGATGTTCATCGCCGGCGGCCTGCTGGACGAGGTGCGCCGCCTCCAGGATGCCGGCTACGCGGCCGACCTGCGCCCGATGACGGGCCACGGCTACCGCGAAGCGATGGCGCACCTGGCGGGTCAGCTCAGCCTCGAGCGCGCCATCGAGGTCACCGCACGGCACACCCGCAACTACGCGAAGCGGCAGCTGAGCTGGTTCCGGCGCGACAGCCGCATCGTGTGGCTGCGAGCCGGGGATGGACCCGCGGACGATCCATCGCTCGTCGACCAGGCCGATCGGCTGATTCGCGCCGCCCTGAGCTGAGCGGGTACCATATCGAACAGATGTCCGAACGCGCCCGCATGATCGACCTCACCACCCCCGACGAGCGTGCCTTCCTCATCGGCCTCGACGATCCGTCCGACGGACGCTGGCCGGTGAGCAGGTCGCTCGCCGAGCTCGCCGCCCTGGCCGAAACGGCCGGGGCCAGCGTCGTTGGCTCGGCGTTTCAGCGACGCGCGGGACCAGATCCGGTGTGGTACTTCGGCAAGGGCCGCGCCGCCGAGCTCGTGGACGAGAAGGCGGCGAGCGACTTCAATGTCCTGATCGTCGACGACGAGCTGGAGCCGAACCAGCAGCGCAGCCTCGAGAAGCTGCTGGACTGCAAGGTGCTGGACCGATCGGCGCTGATCATCGACATCTTCGCGAGGCACGCGAAGACGAAGGAGGGCCGCCTCCAGGTCGAGCTCGCCGCGCTCGAGTACCACCTGCCCCGCCTGACCCGCATGTGGACGCACCTCTCGCGCACCGGCGGCGGGATCGGCACGCGGGGTCCCGGCGAGAGCCAGCTCGAGACGGACCGGCGCCTGATCCGCGAGAAGATCAAGAAGGTCAAGGCCGAGCTCGAGGATGTGCGACGCCACCGCGCGACCGCCGCGCGCCAGCGGGATCGGCACGAGGTGGCGACCGTCGCACTGGTCGGCTACACGAACGCCGGCAAGAGCACGCTGCTCAACGCCATGGCCGCTTCGGACGTGTACGCCGCCGACATGCTGTTCGCGACGCTCGATCCGACCACGCGCCAGCTCACGCTGCCGAGCGGCCGCGAGGTGGTGATGAGCGACACGGTCGGATTCATCAACAAGCTGCCGCACGACCTGGTCGAGGCCTTCCGGGCGACCCTGGAGGAGGTCAGGCGCGCCGACCTGCTGCTGGAGGTGGTCGACGCCTCGGATCCCGACTTCGTCGGCCAGCAGGCCGCCGTGCAGGCCGTGCTGGACGAGCTCGGCGCGGGCGAGAAGCCACGCATCACCGTCTACAACAAGGTCGACCTGCTTCCCGACGATGCCGGCGAGCGACCCGCCAGCGAGCGCACCGCCTTCGTCAGCGCCGTGACCGGCGAGGGGCTCGACGACCTGCGCCACAAGATCGCCGATGCGCTGCGCGCCCAGATGGTGGCCGTCGACGCCGTGGTCCCGTACGCCCGTGGCGAGCTCGTGGCCCGCGCGCGGAGCTCCGGCGACGTGAGCGAGGCGTACGAGGCGGGTGGCGTGCGCGTCAGCGGCCACCTCCCGGCATCGATCGCCTCCGAGCTGCACGCGGCGGGGCGCAACGGACGGCGACGCACCAGCGCTTCCAACTGACGTCGCCCGTGGTTCGCGATCCGGCCCTGCGCGACGAGCTGCTCGAGATGGCCGAGCGCGAGCTGGCCGCGGCCGATGCGCTGTTCACGCGTTGCGCGTCGGACCCGCCGCTGCAAACTGAGCTTGATCGGCGCCTGGCCGGGCCGATCACCACCCTGACCACCGCTCTGGCCGCATGGGAGGCGCGTCCGCCGGAGGCCGAGGCGCTGCTGCGGGTGAACGACGACAACGCGCAACGGCTGGACGCGATCGTCGCCGGTGGCTGGCCGGGCCTCCGAGCGGCCGGCGCCGACGGCGCCGACACGGCGTGGCTGCTGGCCGAGCGCGCCGACCACGCCAACGACGCGCGCCTCGGCTGGCTCACGCTGCTCGCCGACGCGGTGAGCAGCGGCGACGCCGATCCACGTCACCTGGCCACGCTCGTCGACCGGACCGCCGCGGTCGCCGGCCGCCGGCAGACGTACGGCACGATCGCGATGCTCGCTCCCGACGGCGAGGTCGAGTTCCCGGTGCCGGTCGACGACATCGGCTCGCTCGACGCTCGCCGAGACGCGATCGGGCTTCCACCCCTGAGCGTCGACGCTCGCTTCCTGGCCGATGGCGACCTCGTCCCCTACGGATCGGAGCGCGGCTCGGTGCCCGTCAACCAGTGGCCGATGCTGGTCGAGGGCCATGTCTCGGTCGAGGCCACGCTCGAGGCGGGCGTGCGGCCGATCCATCGCGTCTGGGCGGTGCGGCCGGGCGATCGTCGCCTCGGGCGCCTTCGCGCGCTGGCGCGCGAGCGTGGCGTGCTGATCGAGCAGGTGGAGCCCGAGCTCATCGACGAGCTCGCCAGCGGCCGAACGCACGGTGGCGTCATCGGCCTGGTCGGGCCGCGGCGCGAGCGGTCGATGGACGAGCTCATCGGCGAGGTGGGGGAGGGGTCCCTGCTCGTCATGCTCGACGGCATCGAGGACCCGTTCAACTACGGCCAGGCCGTCCGGGCCCTCTATGCGGCGGGCGTCGGCGGCCTCGTCACCCGCCGCAGCTGGGAGACGGCGCTGACCACGGTGACGCGAGCATCGGCGGGTGCCACCGAGCTCATGCCGACCGCGTCAGCCGACGGCGCTGAATCGGCGGCTGATGCGGCCCGAACGGCGGGAATGCGTGTGGCGTGCGCCGTGGCCGATGCGAACGCGGTCGAGCTCCACGAGGCGGACCTGTCCGGCGGCGTGTTCCTGCTCATCGGCGGTGAGCGGCGCGGCGTGACCCGCTCTTTCATCGATCGGGCCGACCTGCGGCTGCGCATCGGCTACGGCCGGGAACGCGCGCCGGAGCTGGGCACGGCCGCCGCGGCGGCCATCATCGGCTTCGAGGCGCTGCGACAGCGCCGCACCGCGTCGAGCTAGAAGACGCGGCGTCCGGCCAGGCGGTCGGGCTGGGCCGTGGTCGGCATCGGCCGGCTCAGGCGCCGCCAGCTGCGCTCGCGGATGGCGAGGCCGGCGAAGAGATACAGCGCGGTGAGGGCAACGAGGAGTCCGTAGCCGACCGCCAGCGGGCCGAGATCGCCGCCGATGGCGGTGCCGCCGACCATGCTGAGGCTGCCAAGCGCAAGCCCGCCGATGGCCATGGACCACATCGTCTGTCGCATGCGGTCAGCCTACGCGCGCGCGAGCACGAATCGCATAGGACCATCGGCCGCGATGGCGTAGGACCTTGGCGCCGGCCTTTACTCAGTCCATCGCTGCACGGCACTTCCGCAAATGTATGTTATGTTGCGCAGACCGATGGAGCCTAGTGGACGCCGACCACGTTGCTCGCGGCGACCGGGCGGCTCATCCCCTTCAGCGTCAGCTCACCGACCGATTCGACCTCGACCATGCCCTCGACCATGGCGATCGCGCGCTGGCTGAGCAGGATCTGGTTCGGGCCGGCCTGGCTGCTCAGGCGCGACGCCAGGATCACGACGTTGCCGATCGCACCGTAGTCATAACGGCCCTCGAATCCGATGCGCCCCAGCGTGGCGTATCCGACCGCGATCCCGACGCCGAAGCCCAGCTCGTAGCCTCGCTTGTGCCAGGCGTCGGACAGCACCGCGAACCGCTCGCGCATGGTGATCGCCATGCGCACGGCGCGCTCCACGTGGTCGTCCTGCGGGACGGGATCGTTGAAGAAGACCATGACGCCGTCGCCGGCGAAGTGCTCGAGCGTGCCGCCATGCTCGACGATGGCATCGCCGATCATGCGGTGATACTCACCGAGGACCCCGAGCAGCTCCTCAGGATCGGCCTGTTCGGCGAAGCTGGTGAAGCCGCGCAGGTCGCAGAAGGCGACCGTGATCTGCCGCCGATGGCCCGCCAGCATCTGCTCGCCCTCCGGCGACGAGATAAGCCTGGCGACCTGCGGCGACAGGAATCGGCTGAGCTCCGTCTTCTGACGCTCGATCGTCTCGGTCAGCAGCCGTTGCTGCTCCAGGTACTCGAGCTCGAGGTCGCGCAGGTGCTTGGCCGCCAGTGAGGCGCCGATGCGTGCCTCGAGGATGCGCGGGTTGATCGGCTTGGTCAGGTAATCGGTCGCACCGAGCTCGATGCAGCGCACCACGCTGTCGAGCTCCTCCACGCCGGACACGACCAGGACGGGCACGTGGCGAAGGCCGTCATCGGCCTTCATGGCCGCGAGCGTCTCGTAGCCATCGAGCTCGGGCATGAGCACGTCGAGCAGGACGAGGTCGAAGGCCGATGGCGTGGCGCGCAGCAGCTCCAGCGCCTCGGCGCCATTTTCCGCCTCCATGGCCTCCAGCCCCAGCCCCGCCAGGTGGCGCACGAGGACCAGCCGGTTGACCCGGCTGTCGTCGACGACCAGCGCGACGCCGCGTGCGGTCATCGCTCCCCGCCCGACACCCAGGTGCGAAGCGCCTCGCTGCTCGCGTTCCAGTCGGCATGGAGCCGTTCGACGCGCGCCGCGGTGTCGTCAGGCAGCGCGCCTGAGCGCCCGCGCATCTCCAGGTCGCGGGCCGTGGCCGACAGCCGCATGGCACCGACGGTGGCGCTGCTGGACTTGAGGGTATGCGCTGGGCGCACCAGTGCCTCGGCGTCACCGGCGGCGTGCGCCGCGTCGATCGCGGTCACCTGCTGGGCGCCATCGGACAGGAAGGCCTCGATCAGCTCGACGACGAAGGATCGGTCGTCGTTGACCGACGCGCCAAGGTCCGCCAGCACGGTCTCGTCCAGGATCGGAGTCTCAGGCTCGCTCACGGGCTCGTCCCTTTCGTACCGAACCGTCACCGTTCCCGACCGCAACGGGCGCCCGTGCCAGCGCCGCCAGCAGCTCGGCCGGGCGAATCGGCTTGCTGATGTAGTCGTTCATGCCGGCGGCCAGGCACGCCTCGCGATCGCCGGCCATGGCGTTGGCGGTCATGGCCACGATCCACAGCGGCCGCTCGGGCCAGGCCGCCCGAATGCGTCGCGTGGCCTCCAGGCCGTCCAGCTCGGGCATCTGCACGTCCATGAGCACCACATCGAAGGCGCCACGCTCGATGGCGTCCACGGCCTCCAGCCCGTCGTTTGCCACCTCGGCCGTGTACGACGCCTGGGCCAGCAGGCGGAGCGCGAGCTTCTGGTTCACCGCGTTGTCCTCGGCAAGCAGGATCCGGAGCGGGTGGCGCTCGCCAAGCGGCCCATCGGATGCGCTTCCACCGACGTGAGCCGGTTCGCGGGTGAGATCGGGACCGAGCAGGATCGTGGCGATCGTGTCATGCAGCGCGGAAGGCTTGACCGGCTTCGCGAGCCAGGCGGCGAGGGGCGCTCCGTCGCGCTCGCGCAGGCCGATGGACGACAGGATCACGATCGGCGTGGGGCCGCCGGCATCATCGGAGGTGAGCTCGACGACGCGTTCGGCGAGGTCCAGGCCGTCCAGCTCGGGCATCAGCAGGTCGAACAGGGCGATGTCGAACCGCTCCCCGGCTTCGAGCCACCGCAATGCCTCCTGCGGCGATCCCGTCTGGCGCGGAAGCATCCCCCACCGTGCCGTCTGTGCCGAGAGAATGCGCCGGTTGGTCGCGTTGTCGTCGACGATCAGCACGGTGCGGGCGGTGAGGTTGGCCTCGACTCGCATCGGCCGTACCGACTGCACCGCATCGGCGGCCCCGACCGGCAGGCGGGTGACGAGGTGGAAGACGCTCCCCTCCCCCGCCGATCCGCTGCTCTCGGCGGTCAGCTCACCATCCATGAGCTCGGCCAACCGCCGGCTGATGGCCAGCCCGAGGCCCGTCCCGCCGTAGCGGCGTGCAATGGAGGCATCCACCTGGCTGAACGACTGGAACAGCCGGCTCATAGCCTCGGGCGGGATGCCGATGCCGGTGTCGCGCACGTCGATCCGGATCTCCCAGCGCGAGGGTCCGCGGCGCGAGGCAGCCTCGAGCTCGGATCCCGCGACCGAGACGACCACCTCGCCCCGTTCGGTGAACTTCACCGCGTTCGAGAGCAGGTTCAACAGCATCTGCCGCAGGCGACCGGCGTCGCCGACGAGGACCGTCGGCAGCTCCTCGTCGATGCTGTAGACGAGCTCGAGCCCCTTGGCCGCGGCGGACGGCGCAAGGATGTCCAGCGAGGCCTCGATGGCGTCGCGCAGGATGAAGGGCGCGCTCTCGAGCTCCACCCGGCCGGCCTCGATCTTCGAGAAGTCGAGCACGTCGTTGATGATCGTCAGCAGTGCGTCGCCCGACGTTCGAATCGTCTCGGCGAACTCGTGCTGCTCCTCGTCCAGCCTGGTGTCGAGCAGGAGCCCGCTCATGCCGATGACCGCGTTCAGCGGCGTGCGGATCTCGTGGCTCATGGCTGCAAGGAAGCTGCTCTTTGCCTCGTTCGCCTGTTCGGCGGCCTCGCGCGACTCCTGCGCCTCCGCGAACAATCGGGCGTTCTCGAGCGCGATGGCGGCCTGCTGCGACATGCCGGTCAGGAAGCTCAAGTCGGCCGCCGAGAACGGGCGCCCGTCGCCGCCGCGCCAGACGGCGAGGATGCCCGCGACTGCGCCACGCACCATGAGGGGGGCGGCCATGAGCTTCTCTTCCGCGTCGTCCTCGGTGCCCTCGATGTGAACGGCGCGCTCGTCGGCCCAGACCCGGTTGATCGCCTCGGCGCGTCCGGTCATCACGATGTCCCCGATGATCCCCTCCCCCGGGGTGATCGGCGACGCGCGAACCTCGTCGGCGATCGCGCCGACGGCTACGACGGCGCTCAGGGTCTCGGCATCGGGATCGGGCAGGTATACCGCGCCGGTGTCCGCGTCGAGCAGCGAGCGCGCGCGGGTCGCGACGAGCTCCAGGACCCTCGAAAGCTCCAGGGTTGCCGACATCTCGCGTCCGACCTCGGCCAGGGCGGCCATCTCTTCCGCCCGGCGACGCGTCTCGTTGTAAAGACGGGCATTCTGGACGGCGACGCCGACGTTGGCGGCAATGGTCGACAGCAGGCGCTCGTCGGACGAGCCGAATCGGCCCTCCTGCTTCGTGCTCTGGATGCTGATCACACCGATGGCGCGTTCGCCGGCGACGATCGGTACGCCGAGCCACGATTTCGCCTTCGTCCCGCGGCCCCGCATGCCGAGCTGCTCCCAGTCCCCTTCGCGGTTGAGAAGCAGCGGCCGGCGCGCTTCGAGCACCTTCGAGGTGAGGCCCTCACCGATGGCCAGCGCTTCCTGCGGTTCGTGACGCCCATCCTCGACGTAGTACGGGAAGTCGATGCGCTCGCCATCGTCATCCACGAGCGCCACGTAGGCGATGTCGGCGTCGAATGCATCACGCGTCTTCTCTCCGACGAGCGCCAGCAGCGGCTCCACCTGGAGCTGCGCGCTGATCGTATCGCCGACGTCGTTGATGGTCGCCAGCTCGCTGACGCGCTGGCGCGTCTCGTCGAGCAACCGGCCGGTTCGCAGGGCGACGCTCAGACTGGCGGCGATGGTGGTCAGCAGCGACACGTCTCGGTCGTCGAACGCGTGCTCGCGGTCGAGGTTCTGGAGGCTGATGGTGCCGAGCGTCTCGTCGCCGACCAACAGCGGGGCGAAGATGGCAGATCGCGCGGGCTCGCCGACGATGTGGTCAGGCTGACCGAGCTCGAGACCACGCTCGCGGAGGTCGTGCGTGATGAGAAGCGGCTCGTGTGTCTCGATGACGTGCTTGCGGAAGCCCATCACCGGCCGCTCGGAGATCTCCTGGCGTACCCCTCGCTCGATCGAGAACGGGAAGGCGATCGTGTCGGTCTCTCGATCGTAGATGGCGATATCGACCACCTGGGTGTCGAAGACATCGCTCGCACGCTCCCCGACGAGCTCGTACATGGCCTGTACGTCGAGCTCGGCCGCCAGGCCGCGTTGCACGTCGTTGACGATCGCGAGCTCGGCCGCGCGCCGATCCGTGTCGGTCAGGAGGCGACGCGTCTCGTCGAACAGCCGCGCGTTCTCGAGTGCAACGCTGAGGCTGGCGGCCAGTGTGGTCAGCAGCCGGACATCGGACTCCGAGAAGGCGTTCTCCTTGTCGACGTTCTGGAGCGAGATAACGCCGCGCACCTGGTCGCCGGCGATGAGCGGCGCCACGAGCACCGAGCGAGGGGCTTCGCCCGCGACCTGCACGTCGACGTCGTTGGACACCAGCCATTGCTCCCACCCCTCGTTGACGACCAGCGGTTGCCGCGTCCGAATCATGTAGCGGGCCAGACCTGTGAGCGGCCTTGGCGTCTCCCACTCGGTGAAGCGCACCCCGCGTTCGATCGCGTAGGTCGAGTACATCGTCTCGTCCCCGGGGTCGAAGATCGAGATCAGCATCACCTGAGCGTCGAAGATCTCGCGAATCTTCTCTCCGACGAGGTCGTACATGGCCTGCATGTCGAGATTCTCGGCCAGCCCCTGCTGCACGCTGTTGACGACCGCGAGCTCCGCCGCACGCTCGTCGGTTTCCGCCAGCAGACGCTTCGTCTCGTCGAACAGGCGCGCGTTCTCGAGCGCGACGCTCAGGCTGGAGGCCAGGGTGGATAGCAGCCGCACGTCGCCGTCGCTGAAGGCGTTGGTCCGGTCGAGGTTCTGGATCGAGATCCTTCCACGCACCTCGCCGCCGGCCATGAGCGGCGCCATCAGCACCGACATCGACCGTTCGCCCTGGATGACGGGGGCCACGCCGTGCTCGGCCTCCCACTGCGGCATGTCGTTGAGCACCATGGGCCGCTTCTGCTGACGCAGCTCCTGCATCAAGGGCGAGGCGGCAAGATCCGTTGGCTCATCCGGGTACCGGACGCCACGCTCGATCGCATACGGGTAGCGCATGAGATCTGCGTTGCGGTCGATGATGCCGATGTCGACGACCTGTGCATCGAAGATCTCCTGGATCTTGTCGCCGACGAGCTCGTACATCGCCTGCATGTCGAGGTTCTCGGCAAGCCCCTGCTGCACGCTGTTGACGACGGCCAGCTCCGCCGCGCGCTCGTCCGTCTCTGCCAGGAGGCGCTTGGTCTCGTCGAACAGACGGGCGTTTTCGAGGGCCACGCCCATGCTCGCCGCCAGGGTGCTCAGCAGACGCTCATCGGCATCCGAGAATGCATGAGGAACGGAGCTCTCCAGGCCCAGGATGCCCAGGGCGTGGTCGCCGGCCATGATGGGTACGCCGAGCCAGCTCTCGGGCGCCTCGCCCAGGACGATGGCGCCGAGGGCGTGCCCCTCCTGCGATTGGTTCAGCCGCAGGGCCTCGCCGGAGTGCAGGACACGCGACGTGAGGCCATCGCCGATCTCGATCATCTCGACGGGCGCGACGACTCCGTTCTCGATCGAGTATGGGAAGCTGATGGTGCCCGCCACCTCATCGGCGATGCCGATGAAGATGGAATCGGCGCGAAAGATGCCGCGTATGCGCTCGCCGACGAGCTGGATGACCGCGTTGAACTCGAGCTGCTGCGCCAGTGCCGCACCGATCTCGTTCACCACTGCCAGCTCGGCGTTGCGCTGCTCGGTCTCCGTCAGCAGGCGCTTGGTCTCGTCGAACAGCCGAGCGTTCTCGAGCGCCACGCCCATGCTGGATGCCAGCGTCGACAGGAGACGCTCGTCCGCATCGCTGAAGGCGTTCGCCTCGGGTCGGTCGACGTTCACGATCCCGAGCACCTTGCCGCCGGCAACGATCGGTGCTCCCAGCCACGACTCCTTCGTCGGCGATTCGTCGTCCGGAAGGCCGATCTTCAGGGCGCCCAGCTCGTCCGCCTCCTGGGCCGTCCCGAGCCTCATCGTTCGGCCGCTGGAAATCACCCTCGAGCTCAGGCCTGGGCCGAGCTCCATGCTCGGGACGTCCAGCCGCTGGCCGGCCTCCATGAAGTAGGGAAAGCTGATCTGGTTCGTCGCCTCGTCGTACAGACCGATAGCGGGCTCCGCACCGAAGATGGCCTGGATGCGATCGCCGACGAGGTCGATGATCGCCGAGAACTCGAGTTGGCTCGAGATGGCGGCTCCGACCTCGTTGACGAGCGCCAGCTCCTCGTTCCGTGCGCGCGTCTCGGCGATGGCGCGGGCACGGGTAAGCGCCTGCGCCACGTGCTGGCCGACGAACGTGAGCAGCTCGACGTCACGGTCGTTGTAGACCTCGCCCTCGCGATAGGTCTGCACCACCAGGACGCCGAAGGTCTCGTCGTCCGAGCGGAGTGGGACGCCGAGCCAGTCGACGCCGGGAACGCCAACGGCCTCGATCTCGCCACGCGCGATCATGTCGGGCCACTGCTCCCGCCCAAGGTGCTCCACCTGTCCGGTGCGGAGCACGTATGCGGTCAATCCCTTGGCGTTGCCGATGCCGATCGGCTCCCAGACGGTCGGATCCGGGATATCCAGGTCGACCTCATCGACGTAGTACGGGAAGTTGATCGCCTTCCGGTTGTCGTCGTACAGGGCGATGTAGAAGTTCGACGCCGACATGAGCTCGCCGACGATCTCGTGGATCCGGGCGTAGAAGGTCGGCATGTCGTGCGCTGCGCTCGCGGTATCCGCGATGCGATACAACGCGTCCTGGACCTTCTCGGCGCGCTCGTGCTCCGACTGCTGCGCCTCGAGCTCGGCGAGGCGGGCGCGCGCGGCGGCGAGCTCGTCCAGCTGCTCGCTGGCCGAGTCCATCCGACCCTGACTCCTCCGAGGCTCGGGAATGGCGATCTGTCCTCCGCTGCGCGTCGGAGCCGGCTTGGCTCCAGTGCGGCGGGGCCATTGTGGCCGAACGATGCAATGAGCGTCGACCCCTCACGGCACCGGCTGGGTGCCTTACGCGGGCTGGGCGGTGCTGCGCTCCTGCGCGACCTGCTCGAGCGCGGCGGCGAAGGCGTCCGGGGGCTGGGCCCCGGACAGACCGTATCGGCCATCGAACACGAAGAACGGCACCCCATGGATGCCGTAGGCCAGCGCCTGGCGTTGATCGTCGCGCACTGCTTCGAAGTGCTCCTGCATCGCGAGCGATCGCAGCACGCCGTCCCGGTCGAGGCCGATCTCCGCGGCGAGGTCGGCGAGGTCCTCGTCGCGGCCGATGTGGCGTCCCTCGACGAAGTAGGCGCGCAGCAGTCGCTCCTTCATCTCAGCCTGCTGCCCGCGTCCCTTGGCGTAGTGGACGAGCTGGTGCGCCTTGACGGTTCGGGTGTGCTTGACGGACGCCATGTCGTATCGGAGCCCGGCGTCGGCAGCGATCCGGGTCACTCGCTCCAGCATCGCGCGTGCGGATTCGCGGTCGATGCCCTTGACCTGCATCAGGTAGTCGATCTCGCCGCCGTCGAAGTCGATCGGTGTGTCGGGCGCAAGCTCGAAGCTGTGGTACTCGACCTCGACCTCCGGTCGGCCGCTGACTGCGCCGAAGCGCTCGATGCCCGCCTCCAGGTTCCGTTTGCCGATGTAGCACCACGGGCACGCGACGTCGGACCAGACGTCCACCTTGATCGCGTCACTCACCTGCCGCTCCCGGCCGTGGCCCGCGCTGCGCATGAGGCGTCCGGCCAGAGCGTCGTCGGCTCCGCCGACGAGCCGCCACGGCCGTGGTGGCGTCCAGCTGCGATCCGCGGCCGGTACCGCTCGACCCGCGCCGCCGTCGCAACGCGCGCGTACTGGCGGACGGCCCTCGACGGAATCGAGGGGCATCGCTGACCGTTGTTCCTGGCATACGACCATCATACCAGATAGTTGCGCGTGCAATTAGCTGCTGACGGTGCCCCAGTAGAACGGTCCCTCCGAGTGGACCGATGCGTCCCACCCCAGCTCGGTCAGCCGGGCCTCGAGATCCGCGGGACGCCACAGCACCTTGACCGCGCGGTGCACCGTTCCATCGGCCAGCGGCCGCCGGACGATGCCCGCGGCCTCGTCGATCCAGTCCTCGCGCCACTCGAAGTGGCGTCCTTCATCGACGAAGAAGACACGGCCACCGGGCGCCAGGAGGCCGTCGACGACACCCCAGAAAGCATCGAACCGCCCCGGCGGCACATGCGACAGGAAGAAGCCGAAGAAGACGGCGTCGAAGGCATGACTCGGCGCGAGCCCGAAGGCATCGACGACCTCGTAGCGAACGTCGCGATCGGGGTGCTTGGCACGGTTGATCTCGAGCATCTCGGGTGATGCATCGGTGGCGACCAGCTCGTCGGCAAGCTCCGCCAGGAGGCCGGTCCACTGGCCGGTCCCGGCGGCGATCTCGAGCACGCGGCCCCTCGGCTCAAAGGCGCGGAGGGCCTCACGTACCGCGTTGCCATGCGCGGCATACGGGTCACCCTCGGGCATCGATGTGACGTCATACTCGGCCGCCCGCGCGCGGTAATAGGCGATCTGCTCGTCCAGGAGCGCGCGATCGGTCATCGACGCTCGGCCGGCACGCCGAGGGTGACCGCAGCCGCGACGGTGGCGGTTGCCAGCGCCAGCGCCTGGCCGGCCGAGAGTGCCGCATCGCCGGCGAAGAGCTGTGTGGCGGCGCTGGGGATGGCCTGCAGGATGAGCGGGACGAGCGTCCAGCCCAGCACCAGAACGGTCGGCGCCGTGGCGCCGGGCAGGCGCAGCATTCGCGTGACGACCGCGGTCAGGACGCCCAGGAACGCCGAGAGAAGCAGGATCAAGATGAGCGCCGGCTGGTCGCGTGCGCCGGACGCCTCCACCAAGCTCACGACGCCCTTGTAGGCGATGGTGACGAACAGGGCCAGGATCGCTCCGAGCGATGCTGATCGAACGCCGGTCACGACTCGCGCTCCCCCGCCAAGCGCTCCGCCAGCCCACGCGCGATGCGGTACGACTTGCCGGCCCCCATCACCAGGACCGCGTCGCCGGTGGCGAGATGATCGGCGACGTACTCGGTGGTGGCATCGACGTCGCCGACGGCGATGGCCGGCGTCCCGGTGGCGCGCTCGATCGCATCGGCCAGGGCTTCGGCGCTCGTCGCGGCCATCGCCTGCGGCGTATCGCGGCTGGCGAAGATCTCGGCGATGACGACCTCGTTCGCATCGGTGAAGGCGGTCGAAAACGCATCCATCAGCAGGGCGGTGCGCGAGTACATGTGCGGCTCGAAGACGGCCCACAGCCGCCGATCCGGCCCGACCCGCTGGCGAGCCGCCGCGAGGGCGGCCCGAACCTCCGTGGGGTGGTGGCCGTAGTCATCGAAGATCGTCACCGCGGGAGTATCGGCGATCAGCTCCATGCGGCGCCCGGCTCCGGCGAACGATCGGAGGCCGTCGGCGAGGAGGTCGAGATCGCCGCCGATGGCATGAGCCATGAGCAGGGCAGCGGTCGCGTTGCCGACGTTGTGCGAACCAGCCAGGGGCGTGCGCCACCGACGATCGAACAGCGTGAAGTCCGTTCCCGAAGGATCGGGCACGACGTCCGTGGCCCTCACGTCACCACCCGGCCCGTAGCGGATGATCCGGCCTTCCCAGTCGGCAAGGCGTTCGGTCAGCTCGCGAGCGCCGGGATCATCTGCGGCGATCACCAGCAGGCGGCCGTCGAGCGCGGCGCCCGTGCCCATGCCCCGCACGAATCGCTCGAACGAGGCCATGACCGCCCCGGCATCGGCGAAGTAGTCGGGGTGGTCCATCTCGACGTTCGTGACGATTGCGCCGGCCGGGTGGTAGTTCAGGAAGTTGTCGCCGAACTCGTCGGCCTCAACGAGGAATGGTGCGCCCGCGCCGGGTCGCACGGAGGCTCCCCAGGCGCCGATGAAGGCGCCGACCTCGACGGTCGGGTCCAGTCCGGCGGCGACGAGGAGGTGGCCGAGGAGCGCCGTCGTCGTCGATTTCCCATGGGTGCCGGTCACCGCCAGCGGCAGACGGCCGGGCGCCGCCATCAGCTCGCCCAGCAGTGCCTGCCAGGTCACGACCGGAATGCCCTGCGCCTCGGCCGCCGTGAGCTCCGCGTGCCCCGCCACGGCGCGCAGCGCCGGCGTGATGGCCACACGGTCGACGCCGGACAGGTGACGGGGATCGTGGCCGTGCACGTACGCGATGCCCGCGGCGTCGAGCGGCGGCGTGTACGGCGAGGGCGCGTCGGCGTCGCAGCCGTCGACGGTCGCGCCCGCATGGTGGAGGAGGAGCGCCGCTCCGGCGGCGCCCGAACCGGCGATGCCGACGACGTGGATGCGCTCTCCGGCGGTGACCACCCGTTACGCCTCGGATACCACGCGCGAGGCGAGCCGAAGGGCCGCGAGGGCCGACGCGCGCTTGTTCCCGTCGCGGTCGAACGGCCACTCGTGGCGTTCGACGGTCGTCCCACCGTCGCGCAGCGCCGCCGCAATGAACGTCAGGCCAACCGGCTTGCCTGGGCCGCCGCCGTCGGGGCCGGCGATGCCCGTCACGGCGACGCTCAGGTTGGCCACGTCGAATCGCTCCAATGCCCCGCGCGCCATGGCCTCGGCGACTTGCGCGGATACGGCGCCGACACGCTCGAGCAGCTCGGCGGGCACGCCCAACAGGTCCTTCTTGACCTGGTCGGAGTAGCTGACGATGCCACCCAGGAAGTGGTCACTCGACTTCGGCACCTGGGTGATGACGTGCCCCACCAGCCCGCCGGTGCAGGATTCGGCAGCCGCCATCTGCCACTTGTGCTCCGTCAGCGCCTGGCCAAGCGCGCGGGCCGCGGCGTCAAGCTCGGCGTCCGCGGGGGGCGTATCGACCGTCATCGGCTTCGCCGCCGGTCGATCATCGGTAGTTCGTGAACTGGAGAGCAACCGGGTAGTCGAGCGCCTTGAGGTCGGCGATCACCGCCTGCAGCTCATCACGCGACTTTGCCGACACGCGCACCGCGTCACCCTGGATCACCGGCTTCGTCTTCGGGAATGTCTCCCGGACGCGCTTGCTGAGCTCCTTGGCCTGCTCGCTCGTCAGGCCGCGCTTCAGCTTGATCTCCTGGCGGACCGTGCCGCCGCCGGCCGGCTCGACCTTGCCCCAGTCGAAGATCTTGAGGCTCAGACCACGCCGCACGGCCTTCGATTCGAACAGATCCTTCGCGGCGCCGGCTCGGTACTCGTCATCCGCCGTCAGCGTGATTGCCTCCTTGCCGAGCTCGAACGCGACCTTGCTGCCCTTGAAGTCGTAGCGCGTCGCGATCTCGCGGCGCGCCTGGTCCAGCGCATTGACCAGCTCCTGCTGGTCGAAGTCACTGACGATGTCGAACGATGAGTCCGAGGCCATGTCGTGTGCCTATCCTCCTGCGCGCGTGATGCGCCACTCGACGACTGCGCCGTCGCTCCCCATGGCGCCGATGCTGATCCCGTTGATGGTGAGGCGCACGGCCCCGGCGTTGCCCGCTCGGATGGTCATCTCGTTCGCCGCGGCGAGCTCCAGGCGCTCGCCATCCCCGGCAATGCCGCCTGAGACGCCCGGCACCGGGGTTCCATCCTGGGCGACCTCGAGATACGACTCGCCCCCGACCACCTCGAGGACGCCGGCGAGTCCCTCGCCCGGGCCGACGGTAACCCGCCGCACGACCGGCTCGACGTCCTCGGCCGTCACGCTCACGTCCCACGTGCCGGCGGGCAACGCGAGGCTGCCAGTGAACGCCCCGGTCGCGTCCGCGTTGAGTGTCACCGGCTCCGGGGGCGCGGGCGCCGCCACCTGCACCGCGACCGGCGCACCGGCGAAGTCGATGACGGTGAACGTCGGTGTCGGCGGTGTCACGAGCGCCGCCGTTGCCGTGAGCGTCGCCGATGGGGCCGCCGTGCCGGCGATGGCAACCGGGCCACTGATCGTTGCGTCGGCCGCCGGCTGGGTGAGGGTGACGAGGGAGAATTTTGGAGACGGGCTGGCCGCGACGTCGGCCGCGACCACGACGGTGCGCTGCTCGGGCTCCGAATCACGGTTCGTGACCGGGTCGCGAGCGACGAGCTCGATGACGTTCGAGCCGGGCACGAGCCCGACGGTGATCTCGAATGATCCGGTCTCGTCGGCGACGACCGTCGGATTCTCGCGCAGGTTGCTGACCGTGATGGTCGCGTTCGGCGCTGTCTCGCCGCGGACCGTGATGGTCGTCTCGGTGTAACCGCTCACCGGGCCGGGCGGATCGGTGATGCGCAGCTCCGGCGTGCGCGCGAAATTCACGAACTCCCAGCCGATATAGGCGACGAAGGCACCGACCGCGACAGTCAGGATGGCGGCGAACACGAGGCCCGGCGTGATGACGAACGCGCGCGAGCCGCGCGTCGCGATCGGGCGGGGCGGCGCGGGCATCCGGGGGCGTTCGGCGGCCGCCGACGTCTCGAGCCGGTACAGATCGATCAGATATTCCGGATCGAGCCCAAGGTAGGTCCCGTAGTTGCGCAGGAAGCCCTTCGTGTACACCGATCCGGGCAGATCGCGATAGTCCCCCGCCTCGAGGGCGACCAGGTAGCGCTCCCGAATCTTCGTGTCGCGCTCGACGCGCGCGAGGTCCACGCCCTTCGCCTCACGGGCGGCGCGCAGCACCTCCCCGAGCTTGTGGACCTCGTCGCTCACTCGTCGTCGTCCTCCCCTGGGGCGACGTCGCCGCCCCAGCCGTCCGCGGTGATGAGCACTTCCCTGAAGCGGCTGCCGTCGGCGGGCCCGACGATGCCGCGGTCCTCCATCTGGTCCAGGATGCGGGCCGCACGGGCATAGCCGATGCGCAGCCGGCGCTGGAGCAGTGACGCCGATGCCTTGTCGCTGCGGCGGACGATGTCGACCGCCTGGCTGAGGAGCGCGTCGGCGTCGTCGTCGCCATCATCGCCGGGATGGCCGCCGCCCTTGCCGTCGCGCTTCGGCGCCGTGATCTCGGGCCGGTACTGCGGGCCGCCCTGGCCGCGCCAGTGGCGCGCCACCGCCTCGATCTCGGGGTCGGTGACGAGCACGCCCTGCAGGCGAACGGCGCGCGGGGCGTCGATCGGCTGGTAGAGCATGTCGCCGCGGCCGAGCAGATCCTCTGCCCCGTTGGCGTCCAGGATCGTGCGCGAGTCGACACCCGAGGTCATGGCGAAGGCGATCCGCGATGGGATGTTGGCCTTGATCAGGCCGGTGATGACCTGGACGCTGGGCCGCTGGGTGGCGACGACCAGGTGAATGCCGGTGGCCCGGGCCAGCTGGGCGATGCGGGTGATCGTCGCCTCGACCTCGTAGGCGCTGACCATCATCAGGTCGGCCAGCTCGTCGATGACGATCACGATGTACGGCATGCGCGGCTCGCCGGCGCGCAGCGCCTCGTTGTACCCGGCGATGTTGCGCACGCCGCGCGACGCGAACTCGGCGTATCGGCTCTCCATGGTGCCGACCGTCCACTTCAGCGCGTTGACCGCCTTGTCGGGCTCGACGATGACCTCGGTCAGCAGATGCGGGATGCCCTTGTACTGCGCCAGCTCGACGCGCTTCGGGTCGATGAGGATGAGCTTCACATCGGCCGGGGTGGCGCTCATCAGGATGCTGTCGATGAGCGCGTTGACGCACACGCTCTTGCCCGAGCCTGTGGCGCCGGCGATGAGCAGGTGCGGCATCTTCGACAGGTCAGCGCTGAACGGCTGCCCCGCCACGTCCTGGCCGAGGGCGAACGCCAGCTTCGACTTCTTGGCCACCTCGGCGTGCACCCGGCTGGCGAGCACCTCCTTGAGGGTGACCAGATCGAACGCCGAGTTCGGGATCTCGACGCCGACGTACGGCTCTCCCGGGATGGGCGCCTCGATCCGGATGCTCCGCGCCGCGAGCGCGAGGGCCAGGTTGTCCGAGAGACCCTCGATCCGGCTGAGCTTGATGCCGGGCTCGACGTCGAGCGCGTACTGCGTCACGACCGGCCCTTCCTGGATGCGGGCCACCTTCACGCCGATGCCGAAGTGGGCCAGTGTCTCGCGGATGCGCTGCCCCTTCGCGGTCAGGTCCATCTGCGCGGCGCTCGACTCGGGCGCGTCCGCCAGGATATCGAGCGTCGGAAGCTCCCACGAACGCTGGACCGCCTCGAGCGCCGCATCGGAGCCACCGTCAGTCTCGGCGGCCGCCAGGTGCGCCTCCTCCTCACTCGCGAGCGCATCGTCGCCGTCCATCGGTTCCGGGGCCGCAGCTGGGGGTGGCAGGGTGGCAACCGGGCGCGGACTCCCGTTCGCTGCCGGTGCGGGACGCTCGCGGCGCACGATGACCGGCGGCTCGTCGTCGGCATCGGTC